>PIVS01000784.1 GCA_003353855.1 Desulfobacteraceae bacterium | reverse complement strand
CGCTGAAAGACCTGCCGGGAAATCTCCCCGTAAATCTCAGTTCCAGTCAGCTCCTCCAAAAGCTCGGCCCGGTCATTGGCCTTGGCATTTAAAAAGGAGGCAAACTCGCCCTGGGCCAGAAGCATGGACTTGGTAAACCGGCCAAAATCAAGGCCGGTAATCTTTTTGATCTGTTTAAGTTTATCCTTGCTCTGGCTTGAAATAATGGTACCAAAACCATCTGCCAACTCAACCTGGGGATTTCCCAGTTTCCCATCCGGTCGATTATAGGCCCGGCGCTGGGACCAGAACGCCCGGTACTCTTTTTTCTGTACAGAAAACTGGACCTCGGCCAGGCAATCCCCGGTGTGCCGGGTCATGAGTTCATTGTTGCCAGAAGATACGGACAGTCTGGGTGTCTGGTGGTAAAGGGCCAAGCAGATAGCATCCAGGATGGAGGTCTTGCCGGCACCGGTGGGGCCTGTGATGGCAAAAAGGCCCTGATCTCTGAATTCCGGGACGGTGAAATCAATTTTCCACTCCCCCTTCAGGGAATTAATATTCTTAAACCTGAGACAAAGAATCTTCATGACAGCTCCCCTTGTTCAACCCGGCCCAATATTTCTTTAAACATGCCTGTCAGCTGCCCCTTTTCCGAATCATCCATCTCTTCCTTTGCCAGGCGCCGCAAAAAAACCTCATCGGGTTTCAGCTCCTCAAGTTTTTCCTTTGACAAAGCGGTCAGCCCCGATTCAAAGGGTTTTCGTTTTCTGCGGATGCGCAATAATTCAATGGGCCTCTCTTCAATCATGGCCTGTATCCGATTTTGAAGATCGCTCAGGTAATCATCGGTGGCCACCTCCACCTCCAGCCACAGGGTTCGCCCTTCTATCGGTTCAGGCAGTTCTTTAATCTTTTGTTCAATTAGTTCCAGATTCCCCCGTATGCAGGCAAGCCTTCTGAAACAGGGGATTGGCACCGCCTCAATTTTCTTGAGACAACCCTCTTCAAAATCCACCTGAAGCACCTGCTTGGGACGCTTGCCTTCATCAAAGCTTAAGGGGATGGGGGAGCCTGAATACCGGATATGGTCAGCCCCTTTAATTGTCTGCCCCCGGTGGAGATGTCCCAGGGCAATATAATCGGCTGGCGGGAATTTACCTGCGGGAAAGGCATCCAAAGAACCAATATAGATATCCCGCTCGGATTCAGAAGACTTCCCCCCCACAACGGTTAAATGGCCTGTGGCAATGATGGGTAAACCAATGTTGCCGCCAAGCTCATCCCTCAGATCACAGGCGGCCTTGAATACCTCCCCGTAAAAATTTGAAATAGATTCAACCAATATCTGTTTTTTATCCTGACCGGACTGGCCGGCCATGCTTTTAACCACATCCCTTGGCCTGATAAAAGGAATCGTACAGAGGATTGCACCGGGGTCCCCCTTGGCATCCCTTAATACCAGAACATGATCCTTGGGATCAGTGACATTTCCGGTTACCCGGGTATTTAAGCAGGCCAGAAGCTCTTTGGCCTCGTTGAGGGTGGCTGCGGAGTCATGGTTGCCCCCCAGGATTATGGTCATTGCGCACCCGGTCTTTTGAAGGGAGACAATAAAATCGTTGTACATGGTCCGGGCATAGCTGGGCGGGGTTCCGGTATCAAAGATATCCCCTGCCACCACCAGGGCATCTGCCCTTGATTGGATAATAAAATCGCCCAGCCAGTCCAGAAAAACCCTGTGTTCAGATTCCCGGCTTTTTCCCATGAAATGCTGGCCCAGGTGCCAGTCAGAGGTGTGTATGATTCGCATTATTTAAGGTCTTTAAGATTAATTTCCAGTTTATATTCCGAGGATTCAGGATCA
>PIVS01000783.1 GCA_003353855.1 Desulfobacteraceae bacterium | reverse complement strand
TGTGATTGATTTGGGTGATGTCAAGTGAAGTAAGCGATAGTAATAATTGCACCATGTCTCCTTCTTCCTGTATCGTTTTTTTTGATAACCACGCCATCAAAGTGACACTTTTTATTTCCCAAGTCAAATACTAATTTACTACCAGGGTAGAAAGGCTTAATCCCCTGAAATATTTGAAGATTTTATTTGAAATGAAGTAAAAAAACATTTTTCCTAAATCAAGATTCCTGAAGGTAGTGCTTATTGATCTCATGGTAATCCTTATAGGCTATTTTTGAGGATTCCACATAGATGCCCTTGCAGAGCCTGAAATTCAGGGGAGCGTCGGACCGCAGATCCAGCATGGCTTTAATATCGGACAGTGTCCGTTTCAGATAGGCCTGGAGTACAAGCCCGACATTTTTGGGAAATTTTTCTTTCAGGCGCCGGAACATATCGATGGAGTCATTCACGCAGGGAGAGTTTTCCATGTCGATGCGGATGAAGTTTCCGTACTTGGCTGCCTCGGCCACAAGATCCCGGATATAGTCAAAGCAGGTCTCCTTGTCCAGAAGAAGACCGAACATGGTGGGTTTAAGAGAGTAGTTGCCCATAACATCGGTCTGCTCAACAGTGCGGATGAGATCCAGGTATTCATCCCGGTTGGCCCGGGCCTGGTTCATGTTTTCAATGAATTCTCCGAGGATATCCAGGGTGACCATTGTTTTTTTCCGGTTCAGGGCTTTGGAGGCGTCAATGGCCTCTTGGGTGCTTTGACCGGCAATCTTTTAACGAGGTGTCCAGAATACTTTCACAGATAATTTCTTGTCCCGGCAGGAGCAGGCCTTTGTGGGCCATCAAAGCCATTAATCCGATTAAACCCGTGCCGCAGGGAGACCGGTCCACCTGGCTCTGCCCGAATATCACACAGTTTTGAAAGGGGCCTGTTTTTTTATGGCCATGGCCTCGGGGATCAGGGTGCTCAGGTTTTCGCTGACCAGTTCACAGGGAAGCTGGTCACTGCCGATGGTGCCGTGGCCGAACATGTTTTCATGCCCCCTGGGCTCAAGAATGAGTGCCTGCCGCAGATAATCCAGATGCGAGGAAAAATAATCCCGCTTTTCAACAATGGAGTTGCCTTCAAGGTTTAGGGCATCGGAGGCAATAACCCTTATGGGCTCTCCCGATACATGGGCATCGGTTGTGGTGATTTGATTGATATAAGGTTGCATGGCAGTCTCCTTCAGGGTAAATTTTTATTTTCCAATACGTGAGATAATAGCAATCATTGTGCCAGGGTGGGGTGGCGGGTTGTAACTGCTTGAAAATTCAGTGAGTTTATTTTTTTTGCTGATCCTATGAAAGAAAAGGCGGGCTTAGATTGCAAGGAGGTGTCTAAAAATGGACGGTGTGAGCCCCAATTCACCATCAAAAAAAATAAGAAACCTCGTTGCGCTTAATGAGTCAAGCAGATAGAATGTTTGTGCAACCAAAAAACTATCATCAACGAGGTGAAATATAATATGGGTGCGGCTCTTTTGCAACGCCCTCTAAAAAATCTAATATTCATCGAAATTCTCCCTTCAGTTGATCTTACTTGATGATTTTTAAGTGACAGCGTCAGCCCTTTCAAGGTATTACTATAGAGAAAAATAATTAAATGAATATGGTTCAGAAAATAAATATAAATATTTTCGTTTCTATCGGATACAAGCCGGGAATCATAACCCGGAACCTGTATCTTAAGGAGATCAAGATGTTAAGCCCTATTTTTGAACGATTTGTCAAAGAAACACCTATATCAGTAATTGCTCGAAGTGCCATGGAACGAATTTTTAATCCTGAACAGTTGGATCAATGGTTCGAC
>PIVS01000782.1 GCA_003353855.1 Desulfobacteraceae bacterium | reverse complement strand
ATGTTTGACACAAGCTGAACTGATATAAGTTGATATTTCCATTGACTAAAATATTTCATAGGCTCAAAATATGAAAATAAATAATTATTGTCAATTTTCAAATAGCGAAATGTGAGATATATAAAAAGATATTTGATAAATTAGTATGGATAACACCTGATCATAAAAAAGAACCTCAAACAAAACAACACTACATCAGGACTATAAAAGAGGAGGGAAAGCAATTTGTGATTGGAAGCTTTGAGCCATTCTATTCAATGAATTTTCCCTGGCACGACAGGGTATAATTTTCATATGTTAAAACAAATATGGAACATCCTTTTTCCTCCGAGTCGAAGCAAGTACTGGATATCGATCTTGATTATTTTTCCTGTATTGCACAACCCTCCGTCGACATCAATATTGAAATAACAGAAGAAGAATACTTCAGGATAAAAACAGACAATTACCATCCTTTAAGGCTTTCGCAAAAAATATCCCTTGCGAAAGAGAAGACAAGGTTTTATATGCGACAGCACTCTCCAATCATTATCTCCGGATCAAAACTAAAGAAGGGAGAAATTGTAAAGCGCATGGAGAATTTCAAGGCTTTCCTGGTTAAAAATAAGATCAAACCCTCATTCATAAATGTTTGCCGTTCGGTAAAAAGTGGCTACACACCAAAAGATCAAGCCGTATTTATTGAAGAGAAACTGCTTGAAATGCTGGAACAATTATACAGTCTTTCAATCAGATTCTGGCAGTCCTCAACTTAGGTGCATTGCCGATAACAGAAACCGAACCGAAACCCATAGCTGCTTAAACTTTTTTCTATGGCTCATGTTGCGTTTCGGGGTCGTTTGGAATTTGGTGAAAAAAAACCTCAGATTACCCTTCAGGACGAGGTTGAGTGCGATGAGGTTTATATCGTTGCAGGGCACAAAGGCAACCCAGAGGCTGTATCAAAGAAGGGACGAGGTCGCCGTAACCGATTAAAGGGTGCCAGAGGTCGTGGTACGCAGGAGAAAGAGAAGCCGCCCATTTTCGGAATGATACAACGGTGTGGACAGGTGGTGATTCAAATGCTCCCCAATGTTCAGCAGGTCACCATCGAGCCTCTGATAAAGGCCACTATATTTTTACCTCGGATTCTTTGAGTTCGTTCAAAATGTCGGTAAACGAGGGAAATCCCTGCTGCATTCACTGATTGAGGTGATGATCAAGTAAGACCCCAAAACGCGATATGAGCCAACTTTTAAACACCGGATGAATGTTCTTGTGTATATCTTATGGGTAAACCTATAAAGCTGACAGGAGGGTATCTTGATGGGAAAATTAACACCTGAAGAAATCAAAACGCTGATAAAAGCCTCCCAGATTGCTCGGGAAAGAGGTATAAAATTGGGAGTCAGCGTAAAAGAAATTTGTGAACAAGGCGGTATATCCAGAAAAACCGGTTATCAGTGGCTTAAAGAAGAGGATGTATCCAAAGAAAAAAAAAAACTCGATATGAACAGGAAGAAAAAAAGAAAGCCGTAATTTTTTATCGAAATAACACCTGTAGACTTCGAGAATCATCATTCGTCATGATGATTCCAATGGGCACGTTAAATATCTGGAACAAAGATTTTGATGGTAATATGCACCCCATCATCGTTCCGGATAAAAGGGGCAGGGCAGGCAAAGTGACACTGGATATGGTAAGAGAAATAATTAAAATTGCCAAATCTTATAAAGCAAAAGGCAATCGGTATTTTATCAAAAACTCCGTCAGGAGATACCGAATGGTCTTGTAAGTGTCGATGGCAGTGAAATAAAAATATTTATAGATGATCAAATCGTAAAATTAAATCTGGAAATGGTTGTG
>PIVS01000781.1 GCA_003353855.1 Desulfobacteraceae bacterium | reverse complement strand
ATAAGTGTTTGGCCCTCGAAAAATTCAGTTCTGTCGAAATAGGCGCACGATCTTAAAAAAAATCCCCCGATTTAGCTTTGGATGGGTGTATAAAAAATTAGGCGGTGGATTTGGGTTTTACTGACTCCATTCCCATTTGAGTTTTATTGTGCTACGTATCTTATATTTCGCTTGTTTGAATCTAATTTCAAATATTTTAAAAATAGCAGCGAAACAGATTAAATCAAAGCAAATCTATTCAATTCGACATATTTGTGCATAGAATCGATATCCCCCGCCATAAGCAACCGTAATCATTGGTAATAAAAATAGGCTTTTGCACCCTTTGAACGGTGCGGAATTACAAAAATCATTGATGATAATATCGAATTTGATCCACGCCGAAAAGTTCTCGCACATGGCCAGGCGTCCGTTGCTATGATTACCGGCATTCTATTTCAGGTGTTGCAGCTTTACCGGATTTGTAAATTTGCTACCGAGACCACAGTGCTGGATGTGCTTTTACCCGGCATTGCCCCGGAGGAATACTTTGATGAGCGTTTGGCAGACACACTGGATGCTATTTTTGACTATGGCATCGGCAATTTGAAAATACTTATCACTCAGCACATGATCCAAGAGTTTAACGTCAAAAATTATATTTGCCATAACGACACAACCAGTGCATTAACCTACGGTAACTGCGATAAAAATAGAACCTCCAACAGTATTGAAATCACTTTTGGCTACAGCAAGAAGCATCGACAAGATTTAAAGCAACTGGTCTGGTCTCTGTCTGTAAGCTCTGACAGTGGTTTCCCCCTTTTTCAAAAAGCTTATAGCGGTAATACTGCGGATGTTGATACCTATGTTGAGCAATGGAAAAATCTAATTGATTTGCTGGGCCATCAAGACTTTCTATATGTGGCAGATTCAAAACTCATCACCAAAGAAAATATGGCTCAAATTCACAATAATGATGGTTTTTTCATTGCCCCGGTACCCATGTATGAATCCTATAAAAAAGTGCTACATAATGCCATTAAAAAAGTCATTTTTCATTGCATAATGTTGACGGCTCAGAGGCGCCATATGCCCAACTGCTATGATGCTGAATCCTAAAGCGGTTGCACCGGCATCATTTGTTGGAAAATCCATCAGTCTTTCCATGCCCTTTCCCTTTTAAATAAAATGGAAAGTTTTTTTCCCAAAAATAAGACCTTTTTATGGCAAAACTGTTACTTTTTTTTCCATTTTTAAGGGTTTTTGACTTGAAAGAAAATTTCCCACCCCCTTCTCTCCTGGAAGAAAATGCCTGTCCCTTGTAATAAATTGCTAACCTACTGATTATTAAGGGTAATAATAAAAACTAAAAAAATATCGCAAAAAAGTATTAAATTATCGCAAAAATTAAGACATGTGGCACAAAATCTGCAAAATAATCCAATAAGCAAAGTTTGAACGGGTTAATCGAAACCAAAAATCTAAACCAAGGAGATTAAACATGCAGAAACTTATCAATTTTTTTAAGGATGACGAAGGCGCAACAGCAGTTGAATATGCCCTTATGGTTGCGTTAATTGCTGGTGTCATAGCTACGGCGGTTACGCTTCTCGGGGATAGAGTAAATACTACATTTACAGAGACAACAGCTGATATAACTCCTCCAGCATAGTTTATATAGTTACAGCTACTTTTCAGTATTGCCTGCGAAAAGTGGCTGTAGCTTTGTTTTTACTGACCCCATTCCGCCATCAAAAAAAATAAAAAACCTCGTTGCGCTTGATTGCTCAAGCAGATAGGATATTGGTGTGAACAAAAAACTATCATCAACGAGGTGAAACATATTATGACACAAGGCGTATTAGCG
>PIVS01000229.1 GCA_003353855.1 Desulfobacteraceae bacterium | reverse complement strand
GCGGTTCGAATCCAGGCCCTGTCCAAAAATGTGATTGATACCTGCGGGACCGGCGGGGATGCCTCGGGCTCATTCAATATTTCCACCACCACGGCCTTTGTGGTTGCAGGAGCAGGCGTCACAGTGGCCAAACATGGTAACCGCAGTATTTCAAGCAAATGCGGCAGTGCCGATGTTCTTGAGGCGCTGGGAGTCAATCTGAACATCGACCCTGAAATTGTGGAGGAGGCCATCAACGACATCGGTATTGGCTTCATGTTTGCCCCCATGTACCACGGGTCCATGAAATATGCGGGAAAGGCAAGGCAGGACTGCGGTATCCGCAGCATATTCAATATGCTGGGCCCCCTGACCAATCCTGCGGCTGCCTCCTGCCAGATTCTGGGGGTCTATGCCCCTGCCCTCACGGAAATGTTTGCCAGGGCCCTGAAACTTCTTGGGGTTGAAAAAGCCTTTGTGGTCCACGGTCACGACGGCATGGACGAAATAACCACAACAGATCTGACAAGGGTTTCGGAACTTAACGGCAACACCATTAAATCCTATGACCTGGAACCCTTGAACTATTTTGAGGAGTATGCCGATCCCAGGGACCTGAAAGGCGGAGATATAAAAGAAAATGCCGCCATTACCCGGGCGATCCTGGAGGGCAAAAAAGGCCCCAAACAGGATATTGTTCTGCTTAATTCAGGGGCAGGATTGGTCGCAGCCAGTGCGGCAGATACCATTGAACAGGGCATCGCCCTTGCAAGAGAAGCCATTGATTCAGGCAAGGCCCTGGAAAAACTTGAGCTTTTGGCCCAACACACACAGGAGAACGGTTAAGATGAAAGTGGAAGGTTTTTTAAAAAAAATGGTGGAAGTAAAACAAGAGGAAATTCAACGCCACAGATCGGCCATTCCTCTGAAGACAGTTCGCCGGGATGCAGAACAGACTATTGCCCCGACAAGTTTTTTGTCTGCCATGGAAGCTGGCAACAAAGATCATGTCGGGATCATTGCGGAAATCAAAAAAGCCTCTCCTTCCCGGGGTGATATCCGCCCGGACCTGGATGTGGCCGCCTATGTTGAAAAATATACCCAAGCCGGTGCCAGGGCCATTTCCGTACTCACTGAATCCAGCTTTTTCAAGGGCAGCCTCATTGACCTTAAAACCACCTGCAAAGCCACAGATCTGCCGGTATTGAGAAAGGATTTTATCATCAATGACTACCAGATCTTTGAGGCAAAAAAAGCCGGCGCAGCCTCGGTACTGCTGATTACCACCCTGCTCTCACCCAAACAGCAGGCTGACTACACAAGCCTTATCAGGGATCTTGACATGGAACCTTTGGTGGAAATTAATTCCGAGTGGGAATTTGAACAGGCCTATACCGCAGGTTCCCGTGTTGTGGGAATCAACAACAGAAACCTTCAAACCCTTGAAACCGACCCCACCATTGCCAAACGGGTGGCCAAAATTTTCCCGGAGGAAATCATTCCCGTGGAAGCCTCGGGGATCTCAAGCCGAAAAGACATTGAAAAAGGACTGGACGAGAATATTTTTAATTTCCTGGTGGGAGAAAGCATTGTCAGGGCTGAGGATACCAAAGCCTTTATCCAAACCCTTTGCCAAAAAGCAGAAGCCAATTGACCATAATTTCCAACCACCGGCCTCTGATCAAAATCTGCGGCCTGACCCGCCCGGACAATGCCCTGGCCTGCGCCCATGCCGGGGCAGATGCCATCGGCCTTGTCTTTTTTGAAAAAAGCCCCAGAAATGTATCCATTGAACAGGCAAGGGCTGTCACACGTGCCCTTCCCTCTCATACCCTGACCTGCGGGGTCTTTGTGAATGAATCCTTACCCTTTATCATGGAACGGGTTGAAAAATGTAATCTCACGGCGGTTCAGCTCCATGGCCAGGAACCCCCGGAACTTGTGGAAACCCTGGCAAAGGAAAAGCTCTTGGTGATCAAGGCCCTGTTTGCTGCCAAAAAGCCGGATTTTTCCGATGCCAACCTTTATTCTGCTGCCTCCTTTTGTCTGGTGGAATATGGAAAGGGGGTTCTTCCCGGAGGCAATGCCGAGGCCTGGGATTACGGGTTATCGGCCCGGCTGAACACAAGTAATCCCCTGATGCTGGCAGGGGGACTCTCTCCTGAAAACATCGCAGAGGCCATCTGCCTTGCCAACCCAAAAGCCGTGGATGTTTCTTCCGGGGTGGAAAAAACCCCTGGACTAAAGGATATGAAAAAGGTTAAATCCTTTATTCGCCAAATCAAATCTGCCTGAGTCAAATGTATTGGGCCGGACCTAACGAACCAGAATATTGGTTCCCGGATAAATCTTTGTTTCCGGAGCCAGGTTGTTCAGCTTTCTTAATGTGGTCACGCTGGTCTTATATTTTTGAGAGATACTCCAGAGGGTTTCCCCTCTTTGAACCGTATGAAACATGGAAGCTTTTTTTACAGGTTTTACAACAGGTTTTTTTACCAATGTTTTGGTCGGCGCTTTTTGAGGGGCTTTTGCAGGGACAGAAACCTTAGCCACTGGAGAAACAGCCCTGGGTTTTTTATTCAGTATACGGATTTGCGTTTCCATCTTTCCCATTCTTTCGTTGAGGGAATCAAATTTGACAGAGGCAGAAGTTTCAAGCCGTTGAACTTTTTGCTGAAGCGGTGCAAGTTCTGCCGGAGGTTCGCCAGTGCCCCCCAAAGAAGCTGCCCCCTGAAGTTTTTCCAAGACAGACTCAATGGCTTCAATCCGTTTTTCCAAATCAGTAAAAGATCCGGTGAATCCGGTTGCACCATTGGACCCATTGGTCGAAGACAAACCAGACAAGGAATCAGTTTTGGGTTCCGAAGACGTGAAAAACACAAAAAAAACAATAACCGTGACAACCAGTGCCCCTGAAATGATCAGAGTGAATTCATTTTTTTTTAACAAGGAATTGCCCATATCCATTGATTCAGTATCCTTTGGATCCTTTTTCTGGTTCGTGTATGTCTGTGTTGTGGGTATCTTTGACCCTGGTTTACCCTTTGGTTTCATCCCGCAGCTCCTGTCTTAGTGATTAATCCCTAACCCATTCATATCATCTGGGTACTATTTTTCAACTGGTAAGCAAAAATTATTATATAAATCTAATATTGAACACCGGTCAATGAGTGTGTTAAAGTTCTTCATGCGTAAACGAGTGATACTCAAAATCAGGAAAATTTTATGAACTACTTTTCAAAATTCAGATTTCCTTCCCTTGTTTGTTTGGGGCTTGTGCTTCTTTTCTTCCAAGGATCAGTTGCTGCCCAGGATATCTATACCAACAAACTGGGCATGCGGTTTGTCCTGATACCCGCCGGCAGGTTCACCATGTGCAGTCCTGAATCGGAAAAAGGACGGCAGTGGAATGAAACCCAGCACCGGGTGGTCATCTCAAAAAGTTTTTACATGGGGGAAGCAGAGGTCACCCAGGGACAATGGAGCCAGCTTGTCTCCCCCAACCCCTCCTCCTTTAAATTAGGGAATAATTATCCAGTTGATTCCGCTTCATGGGAGGAAGCCGTGCAGTTTATCTCTTTTCTAAACAAATGGGAGAAAACCAACCGCTACCGGCTACCAACTGAAGCAGAATGGGAATATGCCTGTCGGGCCGGCAGTACAACAGCCTTTGCCCAGGGCTCCATCACCACCTTTTCCTGTAATGAACCGGAACCTGCCCTGTTTGACTTTGCGTGGTATTGCTACACCTCAGGACTTCAAGGTCCGGCACGGGATTTCAAGCCCCACCCGGTTAAAACCAGAAAACCCAACAAATGGGGCCTTTACGATATGCACGGCAATGTTCAAGAATGGGTTATGGATTCCTGCAAATGGCGTAATATCTGGAAGGCCAAGGTTGGGGTGATTACAGATACCTATAAGAGCAATATTGTCGACCCCCTGGAAAAAAAAGGTAATCACCGCATCATCCGCGGCGGGGGCTGGTATCAGACCGGCAAGTACCAGAGAAGTGCATACCGCAGTTATTATAAACCCTTTGCAAAAAGAAACAGTCTGGGATTTCGTATTGTCCGGATGAAATAACCTGATATTCTTAATTTTTTACATCTTTCCCAATCTGCGGCCCAGGTAATGGTGCTGGGAAAATTTAGGGTCAGGTTCAAGCAAGTCTCTTATTGATAAATATATGGATATTTTTGCATTTTCTTAAGGCTGCTGCCCCGACCGGCCGGCGTACAGGACCCAAAGATAAATACCGGCCAAAAGCAATAGAAAATCCCGTATTAACAAGGACCAGGCAGAGGCATTGCCAGGGACTTTTGATACGGAAAAACAGCCGCAGTCAAAGGTGTGACCCCGGAGCAGGTTAAACCCGATTAAAAGAATAAAGGCAGTCAGAAGAGCATTTATAATAAAGAGGGCGGATTTTGGCCAAATCCCTGAAATCAGGCAGATGCCGGATATAAACTCAATGTATGGAAGAACAATGGCAATTGCATTGATGCTTATTTCCGGAAATACTCCATATCCGTAAATAATTTTGGCAAATTCACCGGGGTTCACCATCTTGTGCCAGCTTGCCCAGATAAACGTCAGTCCGAGAACAAAGCGGATGATCCGGTGAACCCAAGGGAGCCAGGTGAGCCGTCCCGGTTTTAATTGATTATGTTTCATTTTTTTCTATCTCAAATCCCATTTCCTGCCACTCAAGAAACCCGCCGGCATAAACCCGAACCTGGGTGAACCTCAAGGCCAGAAGCCGGGTGGCAAAGGTGTGACTGTCCGAGCATTCAACCCCCGAGCAATAGACCAGTATGGGGGTATCCTTTTTTACAATATCCAAAAGCTTCAAAAGCACCTCATCAAAATCGATCAGGGGATAAGACAAGGCACCTGGAAGATGACCTTTGTCATAGATATCCTTTGACCGGACATCCAGAAGAACAACTTCCCGGTTTTGTATCATCTTCCGAACCTCCAGAGGATTGTTGATCTCAATATCGGCATGAAGGACATCCTGTTTGGAATTTGCACCCACCACCCCCTTGGACCTGTCCCACTGCCCTTTCAATGCAATGCCCGAAGGTGAAAAATAATTCACCCCAAATGAAAGAATAAGAGAAACAATCAACAGGGTGAACACCCTAAAACTTGTGCTTTTTATCATAGAATCAACCAGTATAGCCCTTTTTTAAAATCTTGATTTTACCTGTTTAAAAATTTTGAGTCTTTTTTCCAATACCAGAGCGATGAGCCATTGCTCCAAAAGGTACTCAATTCTTTTTTCAGGCATTGGCCCGGTTAAGGGTTCCAGGTCATTTTCCGGCGGGTCTGCCTGGTTTTGCATGGCAGATTCCATGCGGTTCAGGCCGGCATTTATTTCAGGAACCATTTCCTGACCATCCTCTGTCCCAGTCTCAGTTGCAAGGGCCTGGTACATTTCAAAGGCATCCTGAAAATATCCCTGGGTTTCATAAATCCTGGCAAGTTCCAGGGTATTAAACTCATGACTCATGGCTTTTTTACCTTTCTTTTTAGCTTGTTCTTAAAAATAAGTTCACCCGGTTCTGCCATCCCGTGTTCATGTTTGGCCAGGTGTTTTATATAATCGATATCATGTTTCAAACCTTTGATTTCTTTTTCAATTTTTCGGTTTTCCTTTGCCGCCATAACCGCCTGGACAGCAATATCGGCTTCCTGCTTTTTAAGTTTGCCATAATCCATGATTCCGTTTTTTGAAAAAAAAATCAGAAACAAGAGCACCAGGGTCAGCAGTATGCCGATAGAAAAGGCAGTTTTTTCAAATAGAGTCATTGGTTCTTTTTTAACATCTGTTTTACCATTTTAATTTCAGGGCTTGCGGTAAGAGTAGCTGCCAGAAGAAAAAACAAAACACCCAAAAGTATGCAGGCAGATATTCCGGCTCCAAATCCTAGTTTGCCGTATTCTTCAGTTAAGATGAACCCGGCCGTCCAGCGAACAAAATAAAACATTATAACAGATAAAAAAATAGCTCTGCAAGCAGAAACAATCAGCCGGGTCCTAAAAAGGATTCCCGGCATACACATGAGCAAAATGCCAAAGCCGGCCATGGAAGACAAGGAGACAGACAATGCAAGCCCCTTAACCCCCATGGGCTGGATCAAAAACCAGCAAAGCACCCCATTAATGCCAATGGAAAAAAAACCTGCAATAAAAGGAAGTCTGACCAAAGACAAAGAATAATGGAGGGTAACAAATAGCCGGGTCCCGGTGGATGCCCACAACCCTATTACCAGATAAAAAAGGCAGATCGCAGTATGTTGAACGGCAGAAGCATCAAAGGCCCCCTGTTTGAATAAAAGTGAAACAATGGGGGTTCCAAGGGCCATCAGCCCTGCCATGGCCGGGATGGTAACAAAGAAAACAAGCCTGGCCCCGGTTGCGAATATATTGAATACCTCCTCTTGTTTTCCCAGAGCCGCTTTTCTGGATAGAGAGGGCAAAAAAACCGTTGAAAAGGAAACAGCAAACAATGCCAGGGGAAATTGTACCAGCCTGTCGGCATAATAGAGAAAGGAGACACTTCCCTGGTCCAGTCGAGAGGCAAAAAAACTGGCAATCATAATATTAATTTGATAGGAGGCAGCACCCACCATACAGGGAATCATTATCTTCCCTGCCCTTACCACCCCGGAATGGATCCATGTAAAACAGGAAAAATTAAACATCCCATGGTTGATGAGAAAGGGAAGCTGCAAACCCAATTGAACAATTCCCCCAAGGGTAACTCCCAGGGCAAGCCCCAGGACAGGGGGATCAAGATGAGAAGATATAAAAAATGCAAATATGATCACCACAAGGTTCAACACAATAGGGGTTGCGGCCGGGATACTGAAATTACCAAAGGAGTTGAGCACGCCCATGGAAAGGCCCAGGGTCAGAATAACCAAAAAATAGGGCAGCATTATTTTCAACAGAAGAATGGTCAAATTTTGAATATAAGTACCAGTTACAAATCCGGGGGCCAGAATTTTTACCAGAAAAGGGGCCAGAAAAATTCCGGATATAACCAGAAAAACACCAGCAGCAGACAGAATGAACAATGCAGATAAAAACATTCCAATTGCCTGATCTTTTTTTCCCTTTTCCAGATAACCTGAAAAAACAGGCACAAATGAAATACTCAGGCTACCGTCGGAAAACATCTTTCTCATCAGATCAAAGGGTCTGAATGCAATAAAAAATGCATCACTGGGGGCGGATGCGCCGAAAACCATTGCAATCATGGCATCCCTTACCACTCCGAGAACCCGGCTGACAAGGGTTAAAAAGCTCACAGCCCCAGCGCTTTGAAATATTTTTACCACAAATTTTCCTTGACAAAATTCAAATTTAAATATACGTTGTCGTTTTTGAAATATGACTTAATTTTTATCTTTAATTCACTAACACAAGGAGCTAGACCAAGTTGGCCAACCATAAATCTGCAAAGAAACGGGCGAAACAGAGTCAGGTAAGACGGCTTAGAAACAGATCTGCAAAAACCACTCTTAAAAACCTGGAAAAAAATCTGCGTGCCGCCCAGGAATCTGGCGCT
>PIVS01000780.1 GCA_003353855.1 Desulfobacteraceae bacterium | reverse complement strand
CCTGTTACAGGTCATATCACAGTGGCCCTTGGCACCCTTAAGTATGATAATTACACCGGTTTTTTCCTGCCGGATGTAATGCCTGAAAAAATGCATGCAGCAGGACGTATCCTGGGACTTAATGATCCTTTGGCTGTTGAAGCCTCGGGAACCCTTGCCGGAATAAAGGCTGCCTTTGATTGTGAAAGCGGTTTCGCCTGTTCCCCCGGGGAAATAGGAGAGGCTAAAAAAGCCCTTGAAAGCCTTCCGGGACCGGTCCGGGGAACAAAACTTGTCACAGCCCCTGTGAAGGGGAGGAAAAGTTTCATCTGTTTTGATGAAGATGCAACCATTAAAAATATCAAACAGGCCATTGAAAAGGGCTTTGATATGCCCGAGCTGATCAAGCGGTTTACAGCCACGGGCCTGGGGCCTGGACAGGGCGGAATTCCGGGGCATAACCTGCCCTTGTATGTGGCCAAATACCAGGCCCTGCCCGATGTTTCCATCAGACCCACCAATGTGAGACCCCCCCTGGTGCCAACACTGATCGCAACCTATGCCGGCACCAATCACAACATGTTTAAAATAACGCCCATGGATGAGATGCAGAAAAAAGAGGGCGGCGTTTTTAGAAACATCGGGGTATGGCAGAGAGCCCGTTATTTCTCCTCTGATTTTACCTGTAAAAAAGAGATTGAAAATGTCAGGACCAATGTGGGCATGCTGGACGGGTCAACCCTTGGAAAAATCAGGATCTTCGGACCTGATGCTTTAAAGGCACTCCAGCGTGTTTTTGTATCTGATATGTCCAAGGTAAAACAGGGACGGGTAAAATACTCAGCCATGTGTAATGATGATGGTTGTGTGATTGACGACGGGGTTGTGGTGAAGCAGGGTGAAAATGATTATTATTTCACCACATCATCGGGCCGTGCAGGACAAACCGTTGAATGGCTCAGATACCACACAAGGTATGACGGATGGGATTTTGCCATGGTTAACCTGACCGATTCTCTGGGCGTGATCAATCTGTCCGGACCCAATGCCAGAAAAGTCCTTGAAAAAATAGTGGATATCGACCTGTCCAACCAGGCCTTCGGGTTCTCGGAATACAAAGAGTTCAAAATTGGGGATACCGTCCCCGTCAGAGCCATGCGCCTGGGATTTGTGGGCGAGCTTTCCTATGAGCTCCATGTACCCTCTTCCTATATGAAGTCTGTCTGGTTCATGCTCAAAGAAGCAGGCAAAGAATTCAAGATTCAGAACTTTGGGGTTGAAGCCCAGAACGTGCTTCGCATGGAAAAATGCCATATCATCCTGGGGCAAGAATCCGAACAGCGGACCAATCTTCTGGATGTGGGCCTGGGATTCTTGTGGGACCGCAAGAAGGCAGAAGCAAAAACCGTGGGTGCCGTGGCCCTTCGCCAGGCAGAAGGTGATCTCACGCGTCTCAAGCTGGTTGGGTTTAAAACCGAAAACAACACCCGGGCCCCAAGGGACGGTGCATTGGTTGTGGATGATAAGGTCAGGGGATATATCTGTACTGCCAGGGACAGTTTTTCATTGAACGAGGCGGTGGGAATGGCCCTGGTTGAGGCAGATCTTTCCAAGCTCGGCACCCGGCTTACGATTTATGAAGATGAGTGCGGTGATGATCGGATTTATGGAGTCGTGGTCGCAATGCCGTTTTATGATCCATCTGGTAAACGGATGAAAATGTAAGGGAATAATCATGAAAGATATACAAAGAATTTCACCGGTTGTATTTAAGAGAACCCCTTTAAAAACTGAAAAAAGGGACAACTGGGAAGTGGTTACGGAGTACAGCAAAGAGGGTGACGGACCATTTCTGGTTGACCTGAGCCACAGGCCAAGGTTTGAT
>PIVS01000228.1 GCA_003353855.1 Desulfobacteraceae bacterium | reverse complement strand
AAGACCACAAACGAGATCAGCCAAAGCTTTGCAAATACCTGGTGTTCTGAAATTTGTGAAGTGGTTTATGCCTTTCAGTCCAGCAGCAACGAGGATACGGTGGAAAAAATTGTATTAAGCGGCGGCGGAGGGTTTGTGGAAGGATTTTTGGAAAGCCTTAAATCTGAACTGGATGTGGATGTTGCTGCCATTAACCCCTTTGAAGGATTGATTCTCGATGACAAACGATTCCCTGCATCGTTTGTATCAGAGGTGGGACTTCAGGCGCCCATTGCATTGGGCCTTGCCTTGAGAAGGGTGGATGATAAATGATAAAAATCAATCTCTTGCCCTTTAGGCTTGCCAGAAAAAAAGAAAATATTCGTCGCCAGGTATCTATATTTTTTCTGTCAATTGTGATGATAGCACTCGGATTGACCTGGTATACCTTGAATATGGATAAAAAAGTTGTAGAAACCAGAGCCTTGACAAAACAGGTCAAGGCACAGATTGCCCTATACAAGGAAAAGGCGGACAGGGTCACCCAGATAAAGAAGAATCTTAAGATTCTCGAGAATAAATTAAAAATTGTCTCTTCCCTGGAAAAACAGCGAAATGCCCAGCTGCTGTTTTTGGAGGAGTTGTCTGATAAAATAGTGCCTGAACGAATGTGGATTGAAAGCGTGAAAGCCGATTCAACCAGGGTTACCCTGAAGGGTATAGCCTTTGATAATCCGACAATTGCAGATTTTATGAAGAATCTTGAGACGTCATTTCTTTTTGCCAACATTGATTTAAAGCAATCAAAGGTTCAAACTTTCCAGGGTGGTGTTATGTTGAAATCCTTTGAGCTGCTTTGTACCAAAAAAAAGGTTAAAGATGCCATGGGCAATAAAGGTAAAAAAGGGAAATAATGGCAATAGATACAGAGAAAAATAAATTAAGCGAATTCAAGGAAAAAATGGCTTCCTTTTTTGATAAGGTAGGCGGGTTGAGCAAGGTCCAGCGTCTGCTCATCTGTGTCGTGACAATTGCCGTGGTAGGAGGCAGTTATTATTATTTTATTTTTCTCCCAAAAAACAAAGAATTAAAGGCTGTTCGCGCTGAACACAAAACCCAGATTGCTAAATTAAAATCCTATAAAATTCAAGCTAAAGCTCTGGCAGAATACGAAACAAAAATGGCAACGCGTCAGGAAGAATTTGATATTGCTATGAAGGCATTGCCGGAGAAAAAGGAGGTGCCTTCCCTTTTAAGATCGGTATCCAAGGCCGGGAGTAGTGCAGGGCTGGTATTTCAGCTTTTTCAGCCGGCCCCGGTTGTTAACAGAGAATTTTATAAAGAGATTCCTCTTTCCATGAAGGTTGCGGGTGATTTTCATCAGATTGCTGATTTTTTTTCCCAGGTGGCCGGATTAAACCGGATTGTAAATATAAAAAATATGTCCATGAGTACTAATAAAAAGAATACAAGGCAAATTCAGATGAATTGCAGTGCTGTGACCTATATGTTTGCAGAGCCAAAAGAAGGAAAAACAAACGGGAAGAAAAAGAAAAATAGAGGAAAGAAAAAAGGATAAATTTGACAGGTATGGTAAATATAATTAAAATATCAATTGTCATGTTAGCGACCGCCTTGCTTGTATTTCTATCTGCGTGTGAAAAAGAAACTGAAACAAAGAAAAAAGAGACTATACCTGTTGTTGTGTCTGGTACAATTTCCCATCCCCCCTGGAAAACTGAAAAAACCCAGGTCCCTGAGCCTATGATTATGGTTCCTAAGCCTGATATCGTTGGTCCGGTAAAAACAGATAAATCTCCAATCCCACCAAAAACCGTCTCTAAATTTAAAACAGAGGCAGGAGAAATGGTCCAGATTCCAGGGGCAGTTACAGAGAAATTGCTTAAAAAGGAACAAGAGGTTGCAGGTTCTAAGCCCGGAAAGTCTGATACCGCAGAAACGGCAGCCAGGTATGATTCAAAGGGAAGGTTGAATCCTTTTTTACCCTTGCTCCAGAAAAAAGAGCAAACCGGTGTCACAACTCCGGTTGATGATGGAAAACCCAAAAGGATCTTGACTCCCCTTGAAAAAATGGATCTGGGTCAAATAAAACTTGTGGCAGTTATCCTGATGAAAAACAGGCAGTTGGCAATGGTGGAAGAAAGCACCGGAAAAGGATATGAAGTGAGGATTGGAACCTATATGGGTAAAAATAGTGGTCAGGTTTCTAAAATTAACCAGAGCAGTATTGTTGTAAAAGAATATGTTAAAGATTATAAAGGAAAACGACAGGCTCATTTCCGGGAAATTAAATTACATAAAAAAGAGGGCGGGGAATAATATGCCGTTTTTTCAGTTTGATAAAAAAAAACATCGGATTACACTGGTTATTGCGGTCTTAACTTTGTTCGTTATGGCCGGGTGCATGGCCGGTAAAACTGAAAATTTAAACACCGGCCAAAAAAATGAGGTTCAGGCCCAATCGGAAATAAAGGCTGAATCAGACCTGCCCCCGGAAGATGTCTCCGGGCAAAAATATATCCATGAGATTGATGTAAAAAAAGAAAATAACCTCCTTGAAATAAGAATTAAGGGGAATCAAACACTTAGCTATACCTCCATTAAGCAGCCCTTTCCCTTTGCCATCTGTGTATACCTTCCAGAAACCAAAATCAATCCGGGCCTTATTCCCGGTACAATTGAGGACGAAGCCGTCGGCGGGCTTAAGTTAAGTTATGTAGATGAGAAGCAGACCACTGCAAAACTGGAAATCCTCTTGAACCAGGACATCCCCTATCAAGTTCTGGAAGAGGGCGAACAATTACGGGTTCTTCTTTCCCTTGAACAATCCCCGGAAAAAGAGATTGGCCCGGTTCTTTCCGGGAAGATGGCACCGGGTTCTGAAACCGCCATGGCCGCTGAAACAAAAACATCGGCTCACCTGCCGCTGGTTGTGCCGGATACGCCTGGGGTAATGACCGGCATTGAGTTCAATACTGTCCCGTCGGGCAGGTCTGATATACGGGTGGAAACCAGTCATCCCGTACGGTATGATACCTTTTGGAAAAGCGATGATAAATTAATTTTAAATCTTTATAATACAAAGATTCCAGCCCATCACAAGCGTCCTCTTTTAACCCGGTATTTCAACTCTGCTGTGGAGAGCATAGAACCTAAAACAAAGTCAGCAGACAAGAAAAATTCTACAATAGAGATCAATATCAGGGAGCAGGTTCCCTTTCAGATTGTCCAGGAGCAGAACATCATTACAATGGTGTTTGAACCCTCCAAGGTTGAACCGCCTCTATTTGATAAGGCCAAAAAAGAGATTTCCAGTGCAACCGTGGAAACCAAAATCGCGGCAGCAACTCTTCCCGCCGCTAATGGGGTTGAAAAAAACAGCCTGGTTACTCAAAAACCGGAGAGCATGATCCCGGGTGAATCCCCCCCTTTGTATACAGGCGAAAAGATAAAGCTGGATTTTTACGAAACAAATATCAAAAATGTTTTCAGGATTCTCAGGAGTGTTTCAGGCCTTAATTTTGCCATTGATAAAGATGTCCGGGGCAAGGTAACCATGACCCTGGAAAATCCTGTTCCCTGGGATCAGGTGCTGGACCTTGTGCTCAAAATGAATGGTCTTGGGAGAAAAAATGAAGGCAATGTGATCCGAATTGCCACGGTTGCCACACTGCAAAACGAAGAAAGGATTTTGCAGGAGGCCATTGCCGCCAAAAAGAAAACCCTTGAGCAGAAAAAAAGCTTTGCACCACTGGTAACACAGTATATCCCCATTAATTATTCCGATGCCCAGGCAGATATCAGTCCCCACCTTCAGCAGATACTTTCCAAGGAAAGGGGAAAGATGTCCGTGGATCAGCGGACCAATATGATAATTCTCACTGATACCCAGGCAATAATCGACCAGGCCCTGGAAATCATTTACAGGCTGGATACGGTTACCCCCCAGATCATGATTGAGGCAAAGGTGGTTGAAGTTACAAAGGAATTTGCACGGAGCCTCGGTGTGTCATGGAACCTGTCCAATGCAGAAGCCGTAACCTCGGGTTTCATAGATGATTTTGGTGTTTCGGTCAATAATCCGACCGGCAGCGGCCTCAACGCAGATTTTTCATTTTTCAGATTGTTCGGGTCATCTGTGACGGCTTTAAATGCACAGCTTGAGGCATCTGAAGAGCAGGGCGATGTGAGAATTGTTTCCTCTCCGAGAATATTGACCCTGGACAATAAAAAGGCCAAAATAAAGCAGGGGCAGGAAATTGCCTATCTTGAACGGGATGACTCCGGCGGCTCCTCCGTCAAATTCAAAGATGTTGATCTCCTCCTGGAAGTTACTCCCCATGTGACACCGGATAAACGAATTTCCATGACCCTCTATATTACTAAAAATGATGTTGCCGGAACAACGAGCACAGGGGTTCCCTTTCTTGCCACCAATGAGGCGGAAACTGAGCTTCTTGTGAACAATAACGATACGGTTGTTATCGGCGGTGTTGTCAAGACAACCAAAGATGACAACAATAGTGGACTGCCCTTTCTTGCGGGATTGCCACTTCTCGGTCCCCTTTTTGGAGTTCAACAAAAAAAGGATAACCGGAATGAATTGTTGATATTTTTGACTCCGTCAATTGTTCAGCTTGAACAAAAACGATATGTAAAAACCCCCGTATCTCAATAAAGCTGGGATAACCTGCTTAAAGCTGGGATAACCTGCTCTCAGCCTGCTTGGCCAGGGCAGATCTTTCCGGTACCAGCTTTAACACCAGCTGCCATGATTTTATGGCTTGCTGTTTGAATCCTTTTTTTTCGTAGGCCTGGGCCAGATCTGCATGGAGAACTGCGATGTCCGGATTTTTGTTGAGACATTGGTGCAGGTAATTTATGGACTTGTCCATCTGACCGGTCTTAAGATAAACCTGGGCCAATCCATGGGAAGCCGCAGTAAACCAGGGCAATTCATCCAGGGCTTTTAGAAAATAAGTTTCAGCCAAATGAAAATTTTGTTTTCCCAAATAGGCCCATCCGATGTTTGAAAGAGGAAAATGGGGGGTGGGGTACAAAAGGCTTTCCAGAACGGTATTAAATTCTTTAATCGCCATATCCCATTTCTTCTGGCGAAGATAGGCCGCTCCTAAATTATTGACAGCCACAATATAATCAGGTTTGATGAATAGTGCTTTTTTAAAGGCAGTTACTGCCAGGTCCTCTCTTTTTTTACCCATATAGGCCAGACCCAGACTATTTTGCAGATAGGGATCACTGGGGATTATTTTCTCTGCTTCAAGCAGTTTGGAAAGGGCCGCTGTATACTCTCCCTGGGTTTGAAAGATATCCCCTTCTTTTTTTACTGCATGGGCGATCTGGATATCGTTTTGTCGGCTGACAGAACTTGTACAGGATGAGATGATGAAACTGAAGAGAATAAAAATCAAAAGATTTTTCATGGGTGTAGGTTTCCTCTAAGGCGATTATTGATTTAAAATCAGGAATTGAATATTTTCTGTTTCAAGAAATGAGATGGCGGTGCTGGTTGGTTTTTGCCGGGTAAAAAAGAGTTTTTCTTTATCCTTGGCAACATAGATACCCTTGATGATTTCAACCCTCCCTGTGGTAAAGGAGGGGTTTTTCCAGGTGGAATAACCCAACCGGGTAAAGAGGGTGAGCATCAATTCCGACATTGTCAGTCCGGGCGAAATAGTCAGGATGCTATACCCTTTTTTTTCAATTGCCTCAAGGGCCAGTCCATAGACGATTCCCTCGTTAATCAAAAGATCGGGCTGGTCCTGTATGGTGATGCGTCCAAAGGATGCACTCATTTTAATACTACCCACGGAAAAATCAATATTTTCGTCGGGGGTATATGGGTATTGGGTAATAGATAATAGCTTTGCGATTAACTTGAGCGGAGCTATTGCCCGGTCAGCCAGGGAATTATTGTTTTGTTCAAGTTTATCGGCAATGGCGATGGCTTTGTCTATTTCCTGTACTTTTATCTGCTTCCAATATGCTTTAATATTATTTATTAGGTCATCTCCCAGAGAAGTACCCTGGCTGTCCGAGGGAATGATCAATGTTTTTTTGCCGTTTTTACTCTCAATCAAGGGGGTTTGGATTAAATCAATGACCAAATCCTGCTGTGCAGTTTTTCCCGGGAATACCATTTGCCCCTGGTTGATAAGTGTTCCCTGGATCAATGCTGCATATTTTTTAAGCTGGATCATTTGCTGGGGGGAGATAACCGGGAGCTGGGAATCGGAGGCCTTTTTACCCGGCGCGGAGTTTAAGGGGGTCTGGCTGCCGGTACCATGTTTTAAAAAGGATTCAAACCAGGGTTGGGAAAGTATGGACGGATCGGGTATCACCACCTGGGTCCCCTGAAAAATCAGATCAATATTTTTAATGCCGGGGTTGAGGTAGGAAAATGCTTTTTGGGCTTCCCGGGATATGGACCCGCCTTGTATTAAAAATTTTTTGCTTAATAGTGTTGATACCGTGTCTCCGGTCTGAATGGTTTGTTTCCGGATAAAAGGGTCCAGGTCAAATGTTTCTTGAACGCTTGAAAATTCTACAACCGGAACCTGGACAATACCGGGTTTTTTTTGGTCATACTCCTGCTTGTCAATTTTTCTCAAGGGGATCAGAATATTGATTCCCGGTGCAATGGCATCAATGTTATTGATGCTGGGATTAATCTTTTTGAAAATAGTTAAAAACCGAGGAAAATCATCTTCTGAAATTTCCCCTTTTTGTCTGAAGATTTTATAGAGCCAGTCATCCTTTTTGACTTGGTAGGGCTCACATAATATATCATCATTCTCATAGGTGAAAACGGAATATTCCTTATAGGATGTTTTCACTCCGGCAGCATTGACATGGGCTGCAAGGAGTAGAACTATCACCATCAATGCTGAACCGGATATTTTAAACAATAAATAATCCCTTTTTATCTGGTTAGAGATTTAATTTTTTAGCAATTTTCCCGGAAATTTCCTGAACAAAGCGTTGAAAATCCTTTTTCCCCAGCCTTTTTTCCTGGGATGGAACAAGGTCTGGGTTGTCCGGTGAAATTAAGTCAGGTATATTAATATATCTTGGATCTGACTGGATGCCATAGGAATTGGGAATTTGTCTTTTAAAATACAGGTCCTGGAACTCGGAAAACTTGATGGCATGGGCAGTGGCATCAAGTATGGCGGTTTCATTTTTTGTCACAATTCCAATGTCTTTCGCCCTGACAAGCCCGGCCAGGCATTCTCCGCCCTGGGTACAGGTGATATGGCCGTTTTGGTTGGCGGTCAACTGCCAGTCCATGATGGATTGTTCGGTAACCTGAACAAAAAAGACATTCTGCCGGCAGCTTTCCTTATTGTATTGTTTTGCAATTTCAATGACCCGGGGCATGGAGACCGGGTTGCCGATCATGGCTGCCTGGGCAACACTGGGGCGGGTATTCACCGGTTTGAAGCACCGTTTGTTTTCATCGGGTTCCAGATAGTATTGGTATACCGGATCTGCATGTTCCGACTGAACACCGATTATTTTCGGAAGCTGTTTAATAATACCGGCTTTATGAAATTTTAAAAATCCGTTCATGACTGCAGAAA
>PIVS01000227.1 GCA_003353855.1 Desulfobacteraceae bacterium | reverse complement strand
CATGCTGTTCAACCAGTTTTTGAAAATCAACCTGTGCATCTTCTTCAGAAATGGCAATCCGTATATTCTGAATGGCTTGTGTATCTTCTAACCTGATTTCTCTAATGCTGATACTTTCTTCCACAAGAGTCTCCATTCCTATTCTACTTTTATAATTTTCACCGTGTGCCCAACCCAGTTGGGGGGAAGATAAATCCTGCCGCTGTTGCCCGAGGACTTGACCTCTTTTTCGATCATTTCCTCTCCATAGACCTCAAATTTCACCTTGGCCTGGGGAGTGGATCTTTTTTCCGATTTATTATCTTTTTTATCATTTTCAACCATATAACATCCTATTTTTACAAAAAAAATTGACGAGTATCATTTTTTTTCATCCCTGTCAATTTTTTTTGTATAAAGCGCCTTATATTTATCCGGATTTAGTTTAATACAGTCTTTACACCCTGGTTCAAGTAACAAATAGCTCTATTTTGTCTATTTTATAGCGATATTATAACTTTTAACCAGAATTTACAATATCAAACTGCCCACCCGAAAAATAAAAAAGGGGCAGGAAAGAAAGAGATCTCACCCTGCCCCATTTGTTATTTTTCCATTAGTTTCTTTCCAGCAATGGTTTATAAACCGCACTTTTCATGATGATATATCGAACAGCCAGATCACCTGCAAATACAGCCGCCAATCTCAAAAAGATTAAAACCCCATTGGTTTCCCCCCCCCACATGATCAGTGTAAAAATCAGGGGCAGTATTACAGCCAGACCAAGAACACCCACCAGGGTTATTTTCTTAAGTTCCTCACCCACCATCATCTTAATGGAGGCTTGACCTATTTCATTGGCATGCCAGGTTCCCCATACATAAAGAACCAGGCAGAGAAAATAGGCAAAAAAGAAAATTTCAGCCCACACTTCCATCCCCGAAGCCAATGCCGCAGAACCGCCTACAGCAAACATAAACTGCAAAATTTGCTGTCCCACCCAGACACCTGAGATGATGGAAAAGGGCAGCACAATATTTGAACTCCAGGCAGGCAAGGCCCTAATAACGTTCATGGTGGCAAATCCGTGGGAAATAATAAGCAGGCACAAAACCCCCATGATCACATTAAAAACGATGTTGAACCCGCTGAGCATTTGGAGAAATCCAAGACCTGCAAAAGCACCGATGATCCAGATCCCCCGGGAGAGTTCCGAGGTGGCGGGTTTCATAATCATCCGCCAGGCCCGCAAAGGATTACCCAGGTAAGCCACATGGATCGCTCCGCCAAGTATAAGCGTAACCAGCCAGCCAAGGATCAGCCCGGGTGTGTATTCATAGAACAGGGAAACAAAATACAGGCCTGCTCCTATTTCAGAGAAAAAGAAGGCCAGCCATAGGAATATCCCCTGTTTGTCTATCCATTGCCGCTGGCGGGTCGGGTTAATCATCCATTCATAGGGTTTAACCCCACTCCCATCGGGAGGAAACATGATTTTTTCAAGTTCGTGAATTTCTTTACTCATTTTATTCCCTCCTTCAGATTTTATATATCTTAACGGCAACAGCAGTTTCCATGTTACCGGCAACGGGGTCAAAATATCTCAGCTTTGATGGCAGCAGCTTGCAGAAGTTTGCGCCTTTGCCTTTGGCAATGGGGCGGCCATCTGCCCACAAACCTCCCTGGCCGGCAATCCCGATAACCTTGGGACTCTGGGCTTCCATGGTTTTCACAATCCCGTTTTCCTTGACACCGGCCTTGGTTTCAATGCAGATGATATCACCGTCCTTTAAGCTTCTTTCCTCTGCCATTGTTGTGTTCAGGGTAATGGTAAAGGTGTAGGGACACATCTTGGAAACTTCATCAATATAGGGATTCTGGAATGTGGTGTTATTGGTGTGGAGAATATCCCTGTAGGAAAACGCCAGCAAGTCAAATTCAGAATCCAGATCCTTATGGGATTCCGGCCAGAACCAGGACGGAAGGGGTGAATACTGGTCAATATCAAATTGAAGATCAAAACCGGTTTCTTCAAATATCTCTTCCATGCGTCTTCTGTCATGGAGCAAGTATTCCATGTAGACCGGGCACCTGGTGTCAATATCCCATCTCCAATAGACATCCTCAATAGCTTTATTCCAGGTGGCATATCCCTGGTCCTGGACTTTTTGATGGTCCGCTCCATAAACCCATTTCAAAAACCTTTCTCCGATCTGCTTCCAGGTTAAAACCTCACCGGGCTTGATCGTAAGTTCCGGGTCTGTAACACCATAGTAGTCGTTGAGCTTGGCATTAAATTTATCCAGAACGCCGCAACGATTGGCCACGTCAATATATACATCCATGAAAAAGCGCGATTCACCGATGGGTTCGGCAACCGGCTGCTGCATGTGCACATACCAGTCTTCATGGGAGGGAGACCCGGAAAAGAAAAAGGCATCGATTTCCGAGGACCAGCAGTCTTTTTCAAGATAGGACACGTCGGGCAAAATAATATCCCCAATGGCCTGGTCAGTTTCATTAACCCACAGATCCATCTGAACCACAAAGCAGTCTTTGAAGTTTTTAATGGCTGTGTCCCAGTCAGAATTAGAGATAATAAAATTAGCGGCAATACCGAATATCATTTCCGGTTTGGATTTCATCCCAAATTTTTCATGGATGTATTCCATTTCATCAACATAGGGAATATGGGAAAGGGTGCAGTGTGTCCATACATCGACACAGCCCATATTGGTAGCCGGAAGGCTGGGTGCATGGACCGGCCAGGGATCATGGGAGTAGAAGACTGAAGGGACAATAACCCCGTCCTTGCCCGGTTTACACGTCTGCTCATAATTACCGCCGGGATATGCCCGTCGGATGGCAGGCCACCCAAGGGTTCCGCCTGGTACATCTTCAGCACCCACCAGCTGGGCCATGAGATCTATGGCAGCCACCTGGTGGATACCGTTGGAATGGCCCTGGGAGCCCCTAAAGGTCACCGAGGAGACAGGTCGATAGGGGTATTTTTTCCCTTCAAGGGTAATTGTGGAACCGATCTGGGCGTTGTCTACCCAGTCTTTGGCCACCTGCAGAATCGTTGCCACGGGGACCGTTGATATTTCCGATGCCCATTCGATGGTATATTGTTTTAAATGTTCCTTAAAGGGTACAAAACAAGGTTCTACTCGTTCACCGTTGAATTCATATTCTCCGTCAAGGGCACAGTCTTCCCAGGCAAGGGTCTTGTCATCATATTCCTTGATCTTGCCTTCCCCGCTGTCAAAGATCAGCGGCTTGTCGCTTTCTTCATGACGAATATAAGTGCCGTCTTCTCTAATCAGATAGGGAAAATTGGTTTTGGCTTTGAGGTAAAGAATATCCATTTCCCCCCTGGTGTTGGCGATATAGTTGGCTATAGCCAAACCAACGGCCGTATCCGTACCCGGCAGGATGCCTACCCATTCGGTTGCCTTGCCACCGGCAAAATTACCCATGGGATCAAAAACCACTTCCTTGATACCCCGCCGGATCGCATCCGCCCGAAGCCTCGCATTGGTCATGGCTGAATGCCCGGAACCGGTTCCTTTACTGGAGCCCCATTTTAAAACATATTTGGTATATTTCCAGTCAGGAGCAATGGACCATGCACCATGTATCAAACCGCCCAGCATATGGCAGGCATTACCACAATGGAGGCTGCCGCCGCCGATGATAAAATTACCGTTATTTTTAACGCCAAAGGCCTGGGCATAAAAGTATGGGTGGTTGTGGGGACCGTCGGAAGCTCTCATGGTCTGATTGGTAAAAAGGATCTTATTGGGATCATCTTCCATGATTTTCTTCATTTTGGTGGAAATGATATCAAGGGCTTCATCCCATTCGATTTCTTTCCATTTGGGGTCCACTCCTATCCCTTTTTCAGGATTGGTCCTCAAAAGCGGTTTTTTTATCCGGTTGGGGTCATGGTAGTACATGAGCCCTGCCGTCCCCTTACCGCAAAGCCCCGGGCCATCACCACCCATAGTACTGTCATTAATCCCCTCGACTTTTACAGGCACGCCGTTGACCACCCGAACCTTTGCGGCGCAGCCGCAGTAACATACGCCACAGGTGGTATTTACCCATTTGTCTTCCCAAATTTCATCTGTTTTATAGGTCATGTTCCCCCCTGTTATCAATCAATGTAATAAACTGCCGGTTCCGTACCGAATTCCGGTCGAAGCTGCTTTCCCTTGTGCTCCATGATCAAGCGATTGATCTTAGAATTTGGGTCATCCAGGTCGCCGAATATCCTTGCGTTGACAGGACAGATATTGACGCAGGCAGGAGAAGCGTCTTCATCAACACCCGGTTCAGTACCTTTTTTTATCCCTTCTTCAAGCCTTTCTGTGCAAAAGTTGCATTTGATGACGGTTCCCAGCTTAAAGGGATATAGTTTTTCCCCTATCAACTCCAGCGCGGTTTTTCCCTGACCCGGGAAATATTCACGATCCTTTACTTCTTTATCATAGTAGGTTCTCTGCTGGTAGGGGCAGGAAACCAGACAGGCCCTGCAGCCAACACATCTTTCATCATCAATGGCTACTATTCCATCTTCTCTTACATAGGTGGCTCCCGTGGGACACGCTTCAACACAGGCGGCCTCTGTACAATGATTACAAAGAATCGGATAAATCAGCTTACTGGATGAGGGATATTTTCCCCGTTCCCCGATCAATACCCTGTTCCAGAATACGTTGGGCGGCAGAAAATGTTCCTCTTTACATGCAATACTGCAACCCCAGCAAGCAATGCATCTTTTTACGTCGATTACCATTCCCCATCTAGGCATAACAACTCCTTTTACAATTAAAAAGTTATCCCTTCATTGACCCTTGCGACAAAGCGCCTATAGATCAAAAATTTCCAGTTCTTCAAACCCTCTTTTTACACACCCGATATTGGCGGTTAATTTTTTACCTGAAAAGTAATCCTGGAGCGCCTCGCAGCAGGGCTCAATACCCAGCAGGCCCGACATTTTTGCAAATGCTCCCACAATAACCGTATTGGGTATGGCAAGGCCAATCTCTTCCAATGCGATTTTATTGGCATCAATAACCGCCAGTCTCTTTAAATTTTCGTGGGAGATGCCGGTGTCCTCTGACCCCAAATCTTTGGAATAATTGAGCAGCATCATTCCCCCGGGTAAAAGCCCTTGAAACACAGCTGGTGAATCCCTCTGGGACGGATCCAGAACCACTAGAATATCCGGGTTGTAAATCTGTGTTTTTTCCCTGACCGGCTTGTCTGAAAACCTGCCGAATGCGGTAACAGGGGCCCCGCGTCTTTCAAATCCGAACATGGGGAAACTGGCACCGAATTGTCCGGTTATAACAAAGGCATTTGCAAGAATTTTTGATGTGGTAACAACCCCCTGGCCTCCTCTACCATGAAATCTGACTTCACTCATTGTCTTGTCTCCTCTAATCTTCATCCGATAGGGGAAGCTGGCATTCAGCTTCCAGTACACTCAACCCGCCAAGAACGCAGTATTCGTAATCAATATCATCCTGGAGAATCTGGAGATCTGCTTCACTCAAATGAGCAAATTTTTTCATAAGCTCTGTATAGGTTGCCACAGGTTTGGGTTTTTTAACGGTTTTGGTCATACGGATTTTACCGTTAACCGCCTCCCACAGAGGAAAGTAATTGGATTTCACAGCTCTGCGACAGGCTTCAATGGTATGATCCGGTGCAAGTCCCCACCCGGTGGGACAAGGGGCAAGAATATGGAGATAACAAAAGCCCTGCTTCTTCATCTCCATTGCTTTTTTCAGTTTTTTCGCCAGGTCATCCAGATCGCTCAGGGTTGCCGTTGCCGTGTAGGGAATCTTATGCATGGCCATCTTAAGGCCCAGGTTCATTCTTCTGAGATTTTTCCCCTGGGTGGCAGATGCCCCGTAGGGTGTGGTGGTGGTGGTCGCACCAAAGGATGTGGTACCGCTTTTCTGGATGCCGGTATTCATGTAGCCTTCATTGTCATAGCAGATATAAATAAAGGGCTCATTCCGTTCTGCAGCCCCGGACAGGTTCCCAAATCCGATATCGGCGGCAGTACCATCACCGTTGAAACAAACCACGGTGTTATCTATTCCCGCTTTTCTGTAATATCTTGCCAGACCCGTGGCATTCGCAGCAGCACCGGTCATCAAGGTTCCAAAATAGGAGAGTGTATGCCAGGATTGATTGTTCTGTCCAAGGAGTACCGGCGCTGAACAGGATGGGGTGCCGGTTATGACGATATCATTTCCCATTACCTGAGGTATAAACCGCAATAAAAGTTCCAGCCCGCAGCCCGGGCAAAATGCAACCCCCTTGGAAAAAGGGTCTTCATGGACGAGATGATCCAATACCTTGGTCGGTTTGACTTTTTTTTTTTCTGTCATCTTATTGCCCTCCCGCTTTTTTTGAATCAGGTTCATGGGCTTCCGGATAACAAACCCAGGTGACTTGCCTAACATCTTTTCCTGCGGCAAGATCACAAATTGTATCAATCATTTGATCCACATTGGCTGTGGTGATATCTGTATTGGCGATACCGTCAATAAAACTAACAATTTTAGAACCCTCAAGCTGCGTCTCAAATGCTTTGAGCTCCGTATAAATAGGACCGCCTTTAAACCCGAAAGCAAGACTTCTGTCCACAACGCCAATGGCTTTTTTACCTTTAAGGGCAGCCACCATACGTTCCGAAGGAAAGGGGCGGTACATTCTCATTTTCAAAAGGCCTACCTTGACCCCGGCTTCCCGTTTTTTATCAATCACGGTTTTGATGGTGCCGCACATGGAACCTGAACCCACCAGAACCACATCTGCATCCTCCATTCTGTATTCTTCAACCTGACCGCCGTAGGATCTGCCGAAAATCTGCTCATATTCTTTATCTATAAGATCAAACTTATCTTTTGCTCTTTCCATGGCAGACATGTGTTTGTACCGCAGTTCCAGATATCCACCCAGGATACCATGGGAACCGCAGCCCATTTTTCCGCCGGGGGTCAATTTTGTTCTTTCGGGCTGATCTTTTAATACAGAAAGGAACCTGTCCACATCTTCCTGGAAAGGGATATCCACCCCTTCGGAGAGATAGGAAAGATAGAATCCGTCATAATGCACCATCACCGGCACCTGAATATCATAATCCTCTGCCAGGCGATATGCCTGGAGGACCGTGTCCATGACTTCCTGGCAATCTTCAGCTATCAAAAATATCCATCCGGCATCCCGTGTGGATATCATGTCCTGCTGTCCCGAGGATACCGCAATAATACCCGGTGTTTCCCGGTTCACATTTACCATGACCACAGGGGCCCGGGCTCCTGCCGTTGCAAGAACCGCATCATACATAAAGACAAGGCCCCAGGAGGAGGTAGCGGTAAATACCCTGCCGCCGGCGAGGGAGGCGGCCATAACAGCGTTCATGGCTGAGTTTTCACCTTCAACCGTGATCAGCTCGCAATCCATTTCGCCAATGGCGTGGAATTTGGAAATCTGCTCTATTATTTCTGTCTGGGGAGTAATGGGATATGCTGCCACAACATCGGGGCGGGCAAGTTTCGCTGCAATGGCTGCTGCCCCGTTTCCTGTAATCACCTTAATCTGTGTTTTTGTCTTTGCTTTTGT
>PIVS01000226.1 GCA_003353855.1 Desulfobacteraceae bacterium | reverse complement strand
TCCCTAGCATATTTTGCCAGGAGTTTCCCATTGGCATTATTTTTGCTGTCCTAAACTATTATGAAGTATACAATCAGATCAATTCAGTTGAAATTTCCCGGGGATGTTTGCCAAAGGAATTGAGCAAAGGATATTAAATGAAAAAAGAAAATATACTGGTGGTGGTACTCATTGTTCTAACGATTGCAGGCGTTTTCCTTTACAATACATCAAAAACACCTGAACCGGCTATACAGGCATCGGCTTTACAGGCAGCGGTTTTATCGGAATCTGCATCCGAAATACAAGCCACTCCGAAAATTAAAGGGACTGCCATTGGCTGGAAAGACTATACGCCTGGCATGGCCATGGCTGCCCAGGGAGATAAACCCATCTTTCTTTATTTCCATGCCCCCTGGTGCACCTATTGTACCAAACTGAAACAGACCACGTTCAAGGATAAAAAGATATTGGCATATCTTGAACAGAATTTTGTGAGTATCCAGGTGGATACGGATAAAAACCAGGTGCTTTCCAATGAGTGGAAGGTCAAAGGACTTCCCACCCTGTGGTTTTTGGAGCCGGATGGTACTCAAATTAACAGCATTCCCGGGTATATGGATGCGGCCCAATTGGTTATGATTTTAAAGTATATTCATACCAAAAGCTATAACACAATGGAGTTCAGAGACTTCATGAAACAAGGATAACCCGCTTGTGACACAATTGTCCTTTGGGTTAAAATGACAAATATGAGATCAAAAATTTCAAGAAGAGCGTTTCTAAAAGGCACCTTGACTGCGGCCGGATCCGTTGCTGTTTCCAGCGGTGTGGTGGGGGCAGCATCTTCTTTGGCCAAAGAAGAGACAGAATCTCTTGTGACGGTCATTGAAATTGGTAAATGTATTGGGTGCGAGGAATGTGTTTATGCCTGCCGGGATTCCAATGCTGCAAAATACCCACAGCCAGAGAAACCCTTTCCCAAAATGTTTCCAAAACGGGTGCCAATCCAGGACTGGTCAGATAAAAAGGATGTAACCAACCGGTTGACTCCCTATAATTGGCTCTTTATCCAGCAGGCCACGGCAATCGTCAACGGGGAAGAACAGGAGTTGATCATCCCCAGACGCTGCATGCATTGTGAGAACCCACCCTGTGTTAAGCTCTGTCCCTGGGGAGCTGCCAAGCAGGAACCCAACGGGCTCTCCCGCATCGATTCCGATATCTGCCTGGGCGGGTCCAAATGCAAAAAGGTTTGTCCCTGGGATGTACCCCAGCGCCAGACCGGTGTGGGCCTTTATCTGGATCTTATGCCTGCCATGGCTGGGAACGGGGTGATGTATAAGTGTGACAGATGTTATCAAAAACTTGCAAAGGGTGAAAACCCTGCTTGTATTGAGGTTTGTCCCGAAGATGTCCAGACCATTGGTCCCCGGTCCAAAATGATTGAATATGCCCATGCCCTTGCAAAAGAGACCAAGGGGTATATTTACGGGGAAAAGGAAAACGGCGGCACCAACACCATTTATGTCTCTCCGGTTCCCTTTGACACGCTCACCCTTGAAACGGGAAAAGGGAAACCCCCCATGGAAAAGGTGGATGATATGATGGCAGACGGCAGCAACCTTGCCCGGGCCATGCTCATTGCCCCCATTGCCGGTGCTGTTGCAGCCTTTGGGAAATTTTATAAGAATATTAAGGATGAATAATGTCTTCTTTCAATAACGTCAGACAAATTGTCTATGGAATCACCCTGCTGTTCATCAGTCTGACAGGCTTTGGCCAGATGCCGATTTTTAAGCGGTATTATATTGCCGATATTCCCGGGTTGGACTGGCTTGCCAAGTTTTATGTCACCCATGAAATGCATTATATCTTTGGAGCAATCCTCATCGGTTTTTGCGTCTATATGGCGGTGGATTTTGTGTTGAGCAAAAAAGGCTTTTCCGTGCTCACGGCTTCTGGAATTGCAAAAGCTGCTATTATACTGGGCCTCATGGTTTCAGGTGGACTGATGGTGGTAAGGAACCTGCCGGGGGTTTATTTTTCCCATACCCTGATTTATGTGATGAATCTCAGCCACCTTTGCCTGTGCATGGCCCTGCTCATGATCAGCGCCTACACTTTGGTAAGGAAGAAATCCTGGATAAAATAGTATCAGCGGGTCAAGCCTGTTTTTTTTGTTGTATGGATCACAGCATACCATATATTTTTCATATGTTTGAGGGAATCAATACCAGACCCACCCCGGGAAAACCAGGTAAATAAGCCCCATTAGGGCAAATCGGCAAAAAATTGAATTGGCGGTAAATACCGTCATGGCAAAGCAGGTCCGGGCAATGGTTTTCAGGCTCATCTCAACTCCCGGATATCATCTTGTTACAAGGCCTATGACCAGGCAGGGGACCAGCCTTTTTTACTGGCCGCATCCGCAGGATACATGGAGGTTGCTCAAAAGAACGGGAATGCCGTAGAGCAGCCTGGGATAAAAAGTTCGGACCTGGTGGCTTTGCGCGGGTAAAGCCCCTGCTTTCCAAATCTTATGTCGGATAGGTCGTATATCTATGGTAAGATCTGTTGATAAAAGGGCGAGTCAACCCCGTTTCTTGTCACAGGGGACAAATATGACTCTGGCTTTGACTTTGCCCGAATACCAACCTTGATGTCCCTTTTTATATTTTTGTGGTAAAATATCTCAACAATTGCAGAGTTAGAGTCATGGAAAAGATATTTTTTTCGCGTAATACAGGTTTTGCAAAAATCAAAATTTACATGCGATCCCCCCGGGGGAGACATGAATCTTGGCTTGATAACTTACCGCATTTATGTTAGGCGCATAATGAGTTTTTTAAAAATAATAAAACCATGTTTGCAGATACATTTGTAGATACAAAGGAGAAAAAAATGACATTGGTTGGTATAATCGGCGGGTCCGGACTCGATGATCCTGACATTCTTGAAAGTCCCAAAAAAATTGAAATGGAAACCCCTTATGGTATGCCATCTTCAGACCTTTTGTCCGGCAGGATAAATGGGGTGGAAACCCTCATCCTTGCCCGGCATGGTAGAAAACACCAGATCAGCCCCACCCAGGTGAACAACCTGGCCAATATTGATGCCTTAAAACGTGCCGGTGCCACACATATCCTTGCCACCACTGCCTGCGGCAGCCTGAAACATGAAATTGACCGGGGCCACTTGGTGGTTCTGGATCAGTTCATTGATTTTACACGGTTCCGTAAAAATACTTTTAATGGTTCCTTTGAGGGTGGCCCCGTCCACACGCCCATGGCCCATCCCTTTGACGATACCCTTAGAAAAAAACTCTACGAATCGGGAATGGGACTGGGTCTTGACGTCCATGAACAGGGCTGTGTGGTCACAATTGAAGGTCCGCGGTTTTCCACGGTGGCTGAATCCAAAATGTTTCGCCTCTGGGGGGCGGATGTGATAAACATGTCCACGGCACCCGAGGCCATGCTGGCCAATGAGGCAGGTATTCCCTATGCCGTAGTCGCCATGTCAACGGATTATGACTGCTGGAAAGAGGATGAGGAACCTGTGACCTGGGATGAAATTCTTGCCGTATTTAATAAGAATGCAGACAATGTCAAAAAACTACTTGTCAATGCCATTGACAGTTTGAAGAGAGATCCCCTCAATCTGGAGAATAAATGATGAAGATGGATTTAAAAGAGAAGATGTATTTAAAAGAGACTATCAGAAGCATTTCAGACTGGCCAATTAAAGGGGTTATTTTCCGAGATCTGACCACATTGATGCAGGACCCTGCTGCATTCATGGAATCCTGCGACATTTTGTACAACCGGTACAAAGACATGGGTATTGACAAAATTGTGGGGATTGATGCCAGGGGATTTGTATTTGGTGCGGTCCTGGCCTATAAGATGGGCATCGGGTTTGTGCCGGTCCGGAAAAAGGGAAAGCTGCCCTGTAAGACCATCCAGGAAACCTATGACCTTGAATATGGGTCAGATACCCTTGAAATCCATGAAGACGCCATAAAAAATGGCGAGACGGTCGTTATTGTGGATGACCTCATTGCCACGGGTGGGACAGTGGGTGCCGCGGTCAAACTGGTTGAAAAACTGGGGGGTGATCTGATTGAATGTGCCTTTGTTGTGGAGCTGCCAGACCTGAATGGCCGGGCCCGGATTCCTGGAGTCAAGGTGTTTGCCATGACTGAATTTGACGGTGAGTAAACCGGTTTAAACTGGCAGATACAAGGATAGTCTCTGTCTGATTTTGTTTAAGGAGGTGTTATGAAAAATTTGCCCAAAACAGGCCAGAGATTTATGGTTTTGTTCCTTGTAATTTTGTCGGTTTTTTTAATCGGTTGTTTGGGGGCATCGGGAAAACTCCAGTTTAATCCCTCTCTTTTGGAACAATACCGCTCCCAGGCTCTATCCAAGACCTATAATTATTATTATTGCGGCCGCTCCACCATACCCTATGCCGTTGTGGGGATTGATGCTGTCCATGGGTTTAATGACAGGCTCTGGTTTAAAATAGAATCAAAACAGGAGGTTTATAAAAAGATCGGCAACCTGAGTGAGCTCCACATGAACAGCGGCCCTTTGACAAGTTCCGATATCCTGGATGGAACGGGAAAGAAAATCGGAGTCTGGTTTTCCCATTATCGTTATACCCCGGTCCGGGTGGATTCAGAAACGAAGCTGGTTGAGGTGTACAATCCCTATAATCCCAATGAGAATACCCGGGGAGGATTTTAACTTTTCCTTGAACTCAGGCTGTGAACAGGGTAATAAAGGGAGCAAATCTTGACAAGTGGTCAGGAGTTTTAACACAAATAACGGAGACTAACCCATGGGCGATAACGGCGGAGCACCAAATAACCTGGACTTTCAGGTCGACAAAACAAATCTTTATCGGGAAATATCAATCACAGATCTTAAAATTGCCAATATCCGGCAATTGATTCCTGTGAATCTTGACGGAACCGATGACACCAACCGGGAAACTATTTTCATAGGCAATACCCAGCTTGGCACCCCCCAGGGTCCTATCCCCATGCAGGCAAAATTGGAAGCCACCACAATGGAAGAAGCCATGGAGCTGTTCCCCAAAGCCATGGAACTTGAAACCCAGAAGGTGATTGAAAATTTCAAACGCATGGAAGCCCAGCAGAAAAAAGAAAAATCCAATATTATTATGCCGGGAATGAATTAGTACCTGTTTTTGTGATAACAATACCCGGTCTTACACAATATCTGACCGGATATAAGAATGGAGCGGCTTATTTTATTTTTTGGGGGGGTAAGCTCAGGCATGGCCTGAGCTTACCCCCCCCCCAAAAAAAAACTTTTGCCTAACGGGAGCAGGGGACCAGGGGAACAATTGTTCCCTGTGAATCTTTTTCCGGCAGGATGGTGATGGCAAACCCCACGGATGTTTGAATCATCCGTAATTTTGCTTTAAATTTATTCCCCTCCGGGTCCTTGAGCACGTAGGGTATTGTGGTTTTGCCCTTTAAAAGTGTTTCGATATTTTTTTGGGTCAGTTTTTTGCCTGAAATTTCCTTCCAGATGACAAAGAGGCAATTCCCTTGTTCAGGCCGCCATTTGGCACACCCCATCCCTTTTTTTCCTTCAATTATGTTTCCGCCGCACAAGGGACAGACAGCTTCGTTGGATGATGCTGTTTTTTTGGGGGGATTTGATTTGGATTTAGATTTGGCAAAATCAAAGGAGACCTGCCATTCTCCCTCTTTCTGATGGATGATAAGCGAGGCTGAAAACCGTTTTTTCTTTTTTGAGAAAAATCCTTTAAAGGGGCCTGATTTCCGGTATCTCAACAGATTGCTAGCCATTTGGGGAGAGATGGTTTTGCCGGCTATTTTTTTCCAGATGACAAAGGTGCATTCTTTATTGCCGCAATTGTATGCCTTTCTGGTTTCTTTCATTTGATTGCCGCAGCCAGGACAACTGCCAACCATGGCCGGGGCGTCGGCCTTAAAATTTTGTAATTCAAACTCTGCTGTTTTAAGTTCATTCACGGCCCGGGTCACAAAATTTTTAATATTGACCAGAAACCTTGTATCCCTGTCCTCTCCAAGTGAGATTCGGTTCAGGTCCATCTCCCACCGGGCAGTCTCCTCCGGGGAGGTGAGAACAGAAGACACCTGGCATTTTCTGAGCATCTCCACCAGATAAGACCCCTTGTCCGTTGCAACCAGCTTTTTGCCGGATCTTATGATATATTTCCGGGTGATAAGGGTTTCAATGATCTGGGCACGGGTTGACTGGGTACCGATGCCCACCTCCCCCCTATAGAATTTTTTAATGGCCTCCTGGGACACGTAGCGTCCCGGGTTTGTCATATCTTTTAACAAAAGTGAGTCTGTGTAGTCGGGCGGGGGGGTGGTCTGTTTTTCCTCAAGGTTTATTTTTTTGGCTTTTCCCCTGTCCCCCGGGACCAGGGGGGGGATAAGTTCCACCATCTCTTTGTCTGGTTTGCTATTTTGGTAAATCTGTCTCCAGCCCTGGACCAGGATGATTTTCCCCCGGGTCTGGAAGGTTTCATTGGCAAAGAGGGTGATAACCCGGGTGTTTTCAAATTCGCACTCCCCATGGAATGCCCCGGCAAATCGCCTCATCACCAGATCAAATATTTTTTTTTCGTCTGTTGATGCGCTGGCCGATAGGGGTTTAAAAGGAATCAGGGCATGGTGGTCGGTGAGTTTTGAATCATTGAACACACGTTTGTTGGAAAGGGATATCTTCCGGGACTCAACCCCCGCAAAAATATCCGGATAGGTTTCATTCAGTTTTTGGATGATCTTTTGAACCATTTCAAGATTCTGGGTTCCCAATACCCTGGAGTCAGTTCTCGGGTAGGAGAGGCATTTTTTGTTCTGATACAAGCTTTGGGCCAGGTTCAAGGTTTTTTTTGCAGGGAACCCGAATTTTTTATTGGCCTCCTGCTGGAGGTCTGTCAGGGAAAAAAGAAAGGGGGGCAACTCTTTTTTTTTCTCTTTTTTTAAAGACTGAACCAGACCCGGTGATGTTTCCCGGTTCAGTTGACCGTAAAGGTCCTCGGCTTTTTTTGCCTGGGTCAGCCGGGTCTCTTTGTCCCTGAACCAACTGCCTGTCCAATTTCCCTTGTCCCCGGCAAACAGAATGCTCAGGGTCCAATAGGTTTTTGGTTCAAATTGTTCCCTTTCTTTTTTGCGATCTGTGAGAAGCGCCAATACTGCCGTTTGAACCCGCCCCACGGAAAAAAGATCTTTTAATCGAACCGTGAGCACCCGGGTACAATTCATGCCGATGAGCCAATCTGAGACCTGCCTATAATAACCTGCCCGCCAGAGTCGGTCGTAATCGGTCATGGGCCGCAGGTTTTTCATGGTAGTTCTGACCACCTCGGGCACCAGGGCCTGGCTGGTCCAAAACCGCAGGATGCGTGCCTTGTCTAAAAAACCTGTTTTCAGAAGAATGGTCCTGGCAATGACTTCACCCTCCCGCCCGGCATCGGTGGCGATTATGACACGGCCGAAGCTTCTCTGGGTCAATAATTTTTTTATGGCCTTAAATTGCCCATAGGTTCTTTTAATGGGCTTGTATTCAAAGGGTTCCGGTATCAGGGGCAGGGTTTCAAGTTTCCATTTTTTCAGGGAGGGGTC
>PIVS01000779.1 GCA_003353855.1 Desulfobacteraceae bacterium | reverse complement strand
GTCCACTGGACGCCTTGGAACTCGCTGTATCTTCAAGTTATGTCAAGTTTGACGAAACTATTGATGTGGCCGTTAGGCTGGGGGTTGATCCGCGGCATGCCGATCAAATGGTTCGTGGGACTGTAGTGCTTCCCAATGGACTTGGTAAAGAAGTAAAGGTGCTTGTATTTGCCAAGGGTGAAAAGGAAAAAGAAGCCCTTGACGCCGGTGCGGACTTTATAGCCACCGACGAGGTTCTGGCAAAGATAAAAGATGGATGGTTTGGATTTGATAAAGCCATTGCCACGCCCGACATGATGGGTGCTGTTGGCAAACTTGGCCGGGTACTCGGGCCAAGAGGCTTGATGCCCAATGCTAAAACCGGCACGGTTACTTTTGAGCTTGGAAAAGCTATTGATGAGCTTAAGGCCGGAAAGATTGATTTTCGGGTTGAAAAAGCCGGTATTATTCATGTGCCCGTTGGAAAGGTTTCCTTTGGTGCCGAAAAACTTGTTGAAAATGTTAAAGCATTTCTTGACAAAGTTGTCTCTTTGAGGCCAGCTTCAAGCAAGGGGGCATACCTCAAAACAATCACCATATCCACAACAATGGGCCCCGGTATAAAAATAGATCCACTGTTGATAAAATAGTTGATAAAATAGTTGATAAAATTAGAGTAGTTGTTAGTTTAATACAGTAAAATAAGTACTTTTTACCTGTCCTAGACAGTAGGTGTATCTAAATGATACATAATCGGATTTGCCGGCCTGCCGAGATGGAAAAATATAATTTTGTTTTGGTTTAGTTGGCACCTTCGGAAAAATTAATTAATGGAAGGAGGTGTATGTAAATTGCTGAATATTTCTCAAAAAAAAGAGGTTGTAGATCGGCTTTCAACGCAGTTGTCCGGCGCTGAAATCACAATATTGATAGATTATAAAGGTCTTGATGTATTGAAGATGACAGAGCTTCGAGCAAAGCTCAGGGATGCTGGTGTTCAGATCGAAGTTGTTAAGAATACGCTTTTGAGCAGGGCTTCGGAAGGTTGTGATTCTGCTCTCATGAAAGACCTTTATAAAGGTCCCAATGCGATTGTTATTTCTGCTGAAGATCCTGTCGCTCCTGCAAAAATCCTCGTTGATTTTGCAAAAGATAACGACAAGCTGGAAATTAAAGCCGGTGCTTTTGCCGGTAAACTTCTGTCTGTGGAAGAAATTACACAGTTGGCTAAAATGCCGTCCAAAGAAGAGCTTCTCACGAAACTGGTTTGTACGCTTAATGCAGTTCCGACCTCATTTGTTACAGTGCTGTCTGGTGTTCCCAGAGCGTTTGTCAACGTGCTTAGTGCAATTAAAGATCAAAAAGAAGCAGCTTAATCAAAATAATTTATTAAATATTACATTTTAGAAAGTGTTAATTTAGGAGAAAAAAATGGCTGATATCACAAAAGATGAAGTTATTGAATTTATAGCAAGCATGAGCGTTCTTGACCTCTCAGAGCTGGTAAAAGAACTTGAAGAAAAATTTGGTGTAAGCGCGGCTGCCCCTGTTGCATTTGCCGGCGCTATGCCTGCTGGTGATGCTGGTGAAGCAGCAGAGGAACAAACTGAATTTGACGTTATTCTTGAAACCATTGGCGACAAGAAAATTAATGTTATTAAAGAAGTAAGAGCAATTACCGGTCTTGGCCTCAAAGAAGCCAAGGCATTGGTTGAAGAAGCACCCAAGGCAGTTAAAGAAGGTATTGCCAAGGACGAAGCTCAAAAAGTTAAAGAGCAGCTCGAGGGTGCTGGTGCACAAGCTTCTGTAAAATAGTTTTGCATAGCTGATTTACACGATAGACAACGTGTACTAACTATATGCGGGGGCAGGGCAATATTGCCATGTCTCCGCTTTTACGG
>PIVS01000225.1 GCA_003353855.1 Desulfobacteraceae bacterium | reverse complement strand
TCACGGTAAAGCCCCCGGGCTATTTTCAGGTCTTCCTTAAATTTTGCACGATCAGAGGGCTCCTGCACATAATCAAGCACGGTTCTCTCAAGGGCATTAAAGATATCCAGGGCAAACATACATTTGCCTTCATTGGTCTCCGAACTTTCCAGCAGCAGTTGAACCGCCCGTCCTAGGTTTCTTTGTCCCAGTCCCTTTTGGCCGAAGCGCTTGATAATTTCAGTATCCTGATTCAAGGAGTCAATTAACTCTGCCAGGGTTTTCAAACTTTTTTCACCTGCCACTTCTCCGGCGGCAAGTTTCATGATTTCCACCGGGGTTAATTTGTCAGAACGGGGCAGACGGGTCAATACCACCCCCACCGAGGCAGCATAATTCAGATTGGGGTCCTGGTGGAGCACTTCGTGGGCCAGGGATCGTTTGGTGTCGGTTCCCACGGCGTACTCTGTTAAGGTTTTCTGGATCTTATAATCTGTATTGTGTGCCACATAACAGATCCGGCACCGGTCAATAATCGGGGCTTCTTCCCGTTCCGACAAAAAAGTATCAAATTCGGAATTATTGCTGGTGGCGATAATCAATGTGTCAATGGGCCATCTAAACCCGTCCAATTCAATGGTCCTATTTTGAATAACTCCGAGATAAACCTGGACCAGATCCTTTTTATTCTTGTAAATTTCATCACTGAAATGAATTCCCCCACCGGCAACCCGGGCCAGGGCTCCCCGTCTCAAATCAAATCGATAGGGATTATTTGAGTCAGATATATGCAGCAGCCTTTGGATTGATTCTTCTCCCATGAGATCCACGGCGGACGAGGTGATTTTGTCCTTGGCCGGGTATTTGCCGGTAATGGTGCCAAGGCTTTCAATCAGGGGCACCTGGGTAATTTCTATGAAGGGGAGCATTTTATTAATATCATTGTCGCAGGCTTCCCTGATCTGATTCCAGATATAGGCTGAACAGGCCCCCAGGGGACGATATTTTTCATAAAGATTTTCCAATTGTTTATTTGTAAATTTAAATTTTTTGGACAAATATGCCATGGATTGATCTTTTGTTTCATCAAGGCTCATGGCCAGGATCATGGGATCTTCATAGGTCTGGGATTCTATGAATTGAATTTTACCGTATCCGCCCAATTTCTCTAAGTTGATAAATCTGAAGGTATATTTTCTATTCTCGGGAAGGGTTAAAAACTCCCGGTATCGAGCACAGAGATATTCAACAAGAAAGGTTTTGCCATTGCCTGGTTCTCCCACAAGGACAAAGGCCATTTCCCTTGAAGAACCCCCCTCGGAAGCATCCTTAACAAAGGAAACAAGACTGTTGATTTCATCATACATGCCAATCAGATGTTTTTTCCCCTGACTGAACAAATCAAATTGATAGGTGGTTTTCCCTTTGACGGTGATTTTTTGAATACCTGCATCCAGAATCATCCGGGAAACACCTTGAAAGGCATCTTCAAATACCTTTTTTCCCTTTTTCACTGCATCAACATGATGTATTAAAGATTTTGGATTTGCTTTGTTGGCCATTTTACCCTCCCATTGGCAGCAAGGAGGCAGATGCTGCCGGTCAATATTGGTTGGAATTCGTACGTTTTGTTCAAAACAGATTCGGAAGCCTGCTTTGTCAGTTGGTGTTTCTGGCGTAACCTTTTTATCGGAACAAAATAAGAGTTGAATTTCTACTTGCTAATAATATAACAAGTTAAAAAATAGGTGTCAAACGATTTGCTTTAATTACGAAATCATCTGCTGGCATTTGTTTAAACAGTTCTAATATCAAATGATTCCAAAGTTCTTGGGTTTTTTGCTTTTATTGAAAAGCCCCATAGATATTTCTTTCTGTGCTTAAAAATTTATGATAACAATATAGTATTAAACTTAATTTACCAGAAGCATAATATACGTACCATATTATCAGGACCATAAATGAATCCAAGAAATGTAACCATTGTTGTTGACGCTGAGAAATGCACGGGATGTGGAATTTGTATTGAGGTCTGCCCTTCCGATACCCTATCCATTATTGATGGTATTGCCGTTATTACGGGAGAAAACTCACTTTCATGCGGTCATTGCATGGCAGTTTGTCCAACAAAAGCAATAGAGGTTAAAGCCCTTGATGCCTATTACAAAGAATACTATTCATCGGTAAAGAAAGCCATGGATGAAATGGAACACCAGAATATCGACAGGCTCTTCCATGGTGCCACTGCCTGTATTCCGATCGGATCCGGTCCGGAAGCAAGCTGCCCCAGGGAAGATGCCATGCTGGCAAGCGGTAATATCCTGCTTGCTGCCCACACAATGGGGCTTGGTTCCTGTCTTATCGGATTTGCCGTTGAAGCCATGAAAGCTGATAAAACCATCCAGGAAAAAATTGATGTCCCCAAAAAGGAGAGGATATATGCAGTGATTGCTCTGGGGTATCCCGACGAAGCATACAGGCGCATTACTGGAAGGAAAAAACCTATAATTCGGTTTAAATGAATGAGGTGAAAATGACCCGGGAAAAACCATTATCCATTATGGAAATCACACAGGAATTGAATTTAGGAATTGCTACCATAAAATTCATACTGAAGCGGTTCAGTCCATGGTTACCCTTTGAACGCGCTAACGGTCTTCAAAATTATTCCCCAAAATTAATTCCGCTGTTAATCAAAATAAAAGAATCTTTAGAAGCAGGCATGCTGCCCTCGGAAATAGATCAGGAACTAAAAACCTCTAAACAGGCAAACTCGGACACAATGACTGACAAGTATTTCATGGAAAATCCCAATGAAAATTGGGTAAGCAAGGACGGATTAAGCCTTATTAAGTCACTCTTCGATGATATCGCAGTTCACCAGAACAGGGTTGCCACAGCCCATGAGAAAAGAGCGGAGGCTGAAGAAAGAAAGGCTAGTGCCATTGAAAAAAGGGCTGAGGCTGAAGAGAAAAAAGCAATGGCCATGAATAATATAGCCAATGCACTCCAGGAAATGAACCAACACCGGATCAATGATTCACAAACAAGGGAGGTGGCACTCCAGGCAGCACAGGTCTTGGCAGTGGATGAAACAAAACAAGACACCTCTCCGGAACTTAATGATCCAGGCCAACAGGATACGGTATTCAACTCCCCGCCTTCCTTTGATCTATTGGAAGCCAGTGAAATAGATATGGATGATCTGTCTGATTTGATCGAGGATGACATGCTCCTTGATGATCCCCTTGTTGATGTACAGAATATTTCAGGGATAATAAAAACAGATGATTTATACGCTCTCATTGATCAGGATAAAATCCAGCCCGCCGACCCAAGCCCCATGGCTCAGAAAAAGAAAGAGGAAGCTTTGCAGCTTGATGACTTGTCAAAGCTTCTGGACCCAACTCCATACCAAGAGCCACACCAGGACGATATAGACGATTTATCTGAATTGATCGACACGGTTTCAGCCCAAGGTCCACCGGCCCGGAAACTCGATGACCTGTCATTGTTAATTGACGATATCTCTTCTTCGGATACGCCGGTGGATAATCTTTCTTTGCTGATTGAGCCCCCGGTTACAAAGGATGAAGCTCAAGTTCCTGTGGAAATAGACAACTTGTCCTTATTGATTGCTACCACCCAGGAGCCGATGGATGATCTGACAGCCCAAATTGACGTGACTCCCTCCTTAAAACCTATTATCACGCCTGAAGAAAACCTTAAAGAATATAAGGCAGCGGTGATGAAAATAATTTTAGGACTTAAAACGCAAGGGTTGAATGCAAAAGAATCCACAATACGCCTTAACCAGGATGGTGTTCAGACAATATCCGGAAAATCCAAGTGGAGCGAAAAGGCTATTTCACAAATTTACTATTTTATTGATTCTGCCAGATAACCGAGGCCGGCGCATGATATTTGCTCCTGGCCAGAGCGAAAGATGAAACTCCCATGATTACAAGGCGAGAGTTTCATATAAATTAGGGATTTATTTTGCTCCTGCCTTGATAGCAAATTCAGTATTTACAAATTTTTCCAGGTCAATTAGACTTGTCATAATATTCATCTTGTCCATCATGTATTTCTGGATGGTATCAAGATCTTCTATTACAGGAAACAGCTCTCCTGTCGTGATCCTGTCAGGAGGAGTGGTCAGCACCTTTTTTATCAGTTCTTTATCCTGGGATAAAAAATCCCCCCCAATGATAGAGGCAGGCTCTGGCTGGGCATCAATGGCAAGTCCTGATTTTACAAAGCTGTTGCAAATTTCCTGGATAGCCTCGGGATGTTTTTCGATAATCTCGGACCGCATGACAAAGACACAACAAGGATGACCCGGCCACAGATCCTTTGACAGAAAAAACTCTTCACCGTGCCCCTGGGCAATTACCTGGGACCCAAAGGGTTCTGCCACAATAAAGCCGCCGATTTCACCCTCTTCATCATATTCGATGGCTTCGGGCATCTGGAATGGTGCCACAACTTCAAGGGTAACATCAATCCCTTTTTCTGTGGATCGCCCGGGCTTAAGGCCTTTTTCAGAAAGAAGCTTATGGAACAGCATATTGTGGATTGACAATTGATAGGGTATCAAAACGGTTTTACCGGCAAAATCTTCTATTTTTTCAATGTTGGCTTTTTTGCTCTTCACAAGAATACTGCCGGATTTGTGGGCCAAAAGTAATAATTTCAGATCCACGTTGGATTTATACAAATCCATGGCAGTTGGCGCAAGGATCAAAGCACCGTCAAGTGATTTAACCGAAAGTGCATCTGCAACCTCATTCCATCCGTTTTTAACCACGGGCTCAAGTGTGCAATGCTCAAATTTTTCCATTCCTTTTTTTAATTTGAGATCACTAACACCCAGGATAAGATGGTCTGTAATTTTTAAGTAGCCAATCTTAATTGCTGGTTTTTCAGCCATCGAAATACCTCCGGATAATATGCGTGTATTAAAGATATTAGTTATTTATTATGTGCAGCAATAATTCAAAGTAACTATCAAATGTATACAACTTAAGATGCTGATACATTGAAGCATGTAATGGTAAAATGTTACATACTTTCCATATAATGTAAAGCAATAGTTTGTTCAGCTGCCAGGATTAACATGTCCGTCTTATAAGGTGTTCAGAAGATAATGGGCCAAGGAAAGGTCCTCGGGCGTTGTCAGTTTGATATTAGTCAAAGAGCCCTGGGTAATTGAAACCGGAAGACCGGCATGCTCCATGATGGATGCATCATCGGTTCCGCAGAACGAAGTGGCCCTGGCATGCTCAAATGCTTTTAAGACAAGATCAAGGCGAAATACCTGGGGAGTCTGGGCAGCAAAAAGCAATTCCCGATCAAGGGTTTTTGAGATTTTCTCTCCCATAACTTTTTTAATTGTGTCTGTAATTTTTACAGCAGGTATACAGCCACCGTTAACAATGGCCTTGCCAATACAGTCATCTATTAATGATTTATCAATAAAGGGTCGAACCCCATCATGGATCAATACAATTGTTTTATCAAAGGAGGGGGACAATTCGCAGGCTTTTTCCAGGCCGTAAAAAACTGATTCCTGGCGGGTCACCCCTCCATTTACCAAATGAATGGAAGTCTTGAAATTAAATGGATCTATAAGGTGTTCTTTACAAAACTGCCTATCATCCCCGGGAAGAACCAGAATAATATCATTTATTTTCCCATGTGATTCAAATTTTTTGATGGTCCTGGTTAAAACAGGGATCTTATCAAGTTTTAGATATTGTTTTTTTTTATTGGACTGCATGCGCAACCCCTTGCCCGCAGCAACAATGATGGCAAAATGTCTGAAAGAATTCATCTGATTCTTTTAATCCAAAATTTAACTTAAATAGGATAATTCTTTTGGCAAAGGAATTCCCTTGCCCATATGGTCTTCACCATAGTTAACACCGGCCAGTATAACAAGATCGTTCAAGGCCCTTGAATCTCCTGTAAAGACAACAGCCTCAATTGCTTCTTTTTTAATCTTGCCCCCTGCCCATTGTATATCCAGAACCGATGATGCATCAAAGGAATCTTTTCCCACTTGCAATTTAACCTCGCCGCCATAATGCTGAACAATTTTTGCCACCAAAAGGCTGGGACGACTGTGGAAACCTCTGTCTTTTGGTATTCCCACATTGATTGTGGATCTTTCCATGTTTTCATTTATTATTCTGAAAGCCACCTCTTTACCCGAGGATAAAAACTTAGCAGCATAAAAAAGACAAAAATTTACCGCTCGGTCCAAAAGCACGTCCCGATCAATCAATTCAGACAAGGCAATGCTCACGCCCTTATAAACATCTTTAAATCCAATGTCATATAAATGGCGCTCATAAAAATGCAATAAGCGGCCCATGACCTGCAGTATATGGAAAACAATGGAAAAATGACTCCGGAGCTGTTCTAAAATAATATTTTCATCCGGTGACTCAGAATTTACCACATATGAATCAAATGAGGATTGAATATTATGAATCCTCATTTCATAGTTGCGGATAATCACTTCATTGATTTTCTCGGGAACCAGTTTATTGATCTTTTTTAAATCATACCGCTCATAAAAAGAAAATTGTTCAAAGTCTTTGATCACCTCGAGAAATTCACTGGCAATCCGGGTTAAATTTTCTTTTTGGTTATCCTTTGCATTAAAATCATCAATGTTATGATCAAGGTGCTCGCTGGAAGAAATCCCGGGGAAATAACCCAGGTTATACCCGGTTTTAGGAATGGTAATGCCAAGGCGTTTGGCTTCCTCCAGGATGACCGGCACGGCAAGCTTCAGGGAATCCTGGATAATCCTTAGGGTATCCAGGGCCTCCGATTTGAACATATCCTGGTGATCATTTTCCAGGCGGTAAAATTTAAATCTGTTCAATACATGACGCTGGGAATAACATGCAAGGGAAAGATGACGTACACTTGCGCTTAATTCACGATAGAAAACCCATTCTTTATTTTTTTTTGCACCGTGGAAATCCAAAAAATCTTCGAGGATATGGGAGGTGGTGATGAGTTTGGAATAAAGCTTTTTTGTAAAAAGGTAATCGTCGGATTCAATATTATTGATAAAAATTATTAATTTCAGATACTCAAAGGAAAAAATATTTGCCTTTTCCTTAAAGGAAATATCACAGGTAAGACTCATTATAACTTTCCGGTTTAATAAAATCTGGTTAAAAAAATTTCGGTCTGACCGTCCAGTAAGCCGAATTTTGTCACCCGGGCCGGTTACCCTGCCACGGGCCAACGATCATTCATCTGGGATACATGTTGCCATGCACCTCATGCAACCTACCCGGAAACTCGGGCGGACAGCCCTCAAGCATTTCCCTATTTGGTCTTGCACCGGACGGGGTTTACCAAGCTTTTCCAGTCACCTGGAAAACTGGTGCGCTCTTACCGCACCTTTTCACCCTTACCTTTAGAATTGCTGCCAATCCCAAGGCGGTCTATTTTCTGCTGCACTTTCCTTCACGTCGCCGTGACTCCACGTTATGGAGCGTCCTGTCCTGCGGTGTTCGGACTTTCCTCCGGATGTCAAAGACACCCCGCGATCGTTTAGTCCGGTCAGACCGAAATTTTAATCAGTATTCACATGGTAAAGAATTCTACTGCATTGCGGGCATGAAATCAATGAAGTTCCTC
>PIVS01000778.1 GCA_003353855.1 Desulfobacteraceae bacterium | reverse complement strand
AAAAGGCATGGGCGGCATCCTGCTGTCCCACGCAACTTAACCTGAAGTTTCTTTATTTCTAATCCCTGAATTTAACCTGACAGGTAAGCAAGTGTGGGATTTTTAGCTGGATTTGAGGTCGATCTGCGGGCTTCTCTACACTGCTCGATGTAGAAAGTTATTCTTATGCAGTATATTAATAATCGCTTCAAAGAGTCTGTCATATTCTGGGATGATACCCAATTTAAATTTTAAGCTGTCGATACTATAAACAACTCCTGAAGTAATATCGGCATGGACTTTGAAGTAATTGATAATTCGAACAGATGCTATCTCTTCAATGAGTTCCAACCCCGTAAAATATTTTACTATCGTATTTATTTCCTCTAAATTTTGTGACATATCTCTAAACCTGTTACCTTAATGAGACTACTTTTTATTGATTAACTCAACTTTCTGGGTTGAACTTTCCTAATAACACAAAATATAACTATTTGATATAACTATAAATATTAACAAGATTCACTATCTCTGATATGTATTTTTTATCCCTAAAAATTAAAAACCAAAGGAGCTTCTCCTCTGGAACTGTTCACCATTGTCTTCAATTTGGCGTTTATTGGCAAAAACTTTTTCGAAGGCGTAGTGCGGAATAAAAAAGTAGATGTCGGAAAAGATGCCGTGTATAACTTTTTAAATTCATCCACCTACAACTGGAGACGTTTTACTCTTCGGATAACTAACAGAGCTCCAATTTCATTAATAAGTTTACTGCTTCATCCTGTCCAAACTTAAAATCACGCTTGTCAAACTCAACGAATCCATTTTTATGATAGAAGCCAAGAGCCCTTTCATTTCCTTCCCATACCCCCAACCAAAGAGAACTGGCATTGTGTTGTTTTGCAATTTCGACAGATTTCTCGAAAAGTAATCTACCCACATTATCACCATGATATGGTGATAACACATATAATCTTTCAATTTCTACCGCTTGGCCTAAGCTTTCCTCTATTTGTTCACTACCCAGATTTACTTTCAAATATCCTACAACCTCATTTTCTATTTCTGAGAAAAAAAATCTAGATACTGGATTTGCTAATTCCGCAGACAAGGAAGCGACACTGAAGCTTTCCTCTACATATTGTGCAATATCAGATGATGATTCCTCTGATGCGAATGTCTCCAAAAAAGTATTCTTGCTGATTTTCTGTAATGCTAAAATATCATTTCCGATAACTGCTCTAACGACTAATTTACTCATACGCTTCCTTCAATTAAAACAATAAAAATTTCGACAGGCTGTTACAAAAGCAAACAGCCCAAAAATCATCCTGTAGTCCAACTATCTAAGATTTCAAAAATTTGCTGGTAAATAGGGGTGAGTAACCCGGCGGAATCTCACCTCCAGGTTCTCTCAGGTAGGGTCGAAGACTGGCGCGGTTCATATTCTGTCCGCTTCCAATCCCCTCCACGTCAAACGCAGCATGCGGATTTCCCGCACTACGCTTCCCTGCTAACTGCATTTAAAAGTTTATGTGACCTATCTGCTGCCAGCACTTTCAAGCCTGATATCTTCTAACCTTATAATCATTAAATAACCCAAAGGTTTTATAAAACCATGCTCTACTCCACCTGTTCCAGCCGCCACCACCAATTTTTCTTGCACGCATCAGGTGCCTGCGGATTTTTCTTTCCACCCAGTCTTTTATATAACCAAAGCATTGACTGGGATTTCCAATCCGAAAGTAGTTTACCCATCCCCTCAATATCGGATTAATTAAGGAAAAAGGAAAGGATAAGTAAATGCTTTTTTGCCTTTTGTCAAGAAACAGCTGGACTTTTTTTATAACCCTGAAAAATATACCCCGGCACCCGAAGGCACACAACATTGTGTGCCTTCGGGTG
>PIVS01000777.1 GCA_003353855.1 Desulfobacteraceae bacterium | reverse complement strand
TGCCTGATATTGTCTATCGCAATGTCAAAGACCAGTGGTGGCAGTTTAAGCCTGCCTAATAAAAACTTTGAGTGGCAAAAAAATGGATAAAAGTATCAGTTCAGAGTGCGAAATGTTAGTCATAACTTCAAAAAAAGCAATATTTCAATCCTCTCTTCTTGTCCTGGGGAATGTATTAGGAATTGGAGTCCTTGCCTTGCCCATTTCAGCGGGACTAGGAGGATTTTTCCCTGCCCTTATCGGAATTTTTACAATATGGCTGATGATGCTTTTCTCCGCCTTTCTCATTACCTACAGGATCGACGGATCAAAAAAGAACTTTGACCTGCCCTCTTTTTATCAAGCTGAACTTGGAAACAGCGGCAAATGGATAGCTATCATCTGCAACCTTATAATCCTCTATGGAGTGCTGGTTGCATATTTAAGTGGCATGGCTACAATGCTGGTAAATATTTTCCCATCCCTTGCCAGCCATCAACACCTCATTATAGTCTTATACGGCTTAATTCTTATGGGCCTCATCATCTTCGGGCTGGGAGCTCTTCACAAGGGTATGTCATTTATTATGATCATCCTTTGGACCTGCTTTATAATCATGCTTGTAACGAGTGCAGAAAAGTTCCATCCAAAACTGCTCACTTTCACGGACTGGAAATATCTGCCTATCTGCCTGCCCATAGCTGTTTCTGCATTTCACTTTCACAATATAATCCCAACGGTATGCAGCTCTTTAAAATTCGATAAACCCGCCACCTACAAGGCAATATTTATCGGGGTTTTTCTCGGACTCATCATAAACCTTTTATGGATTATTGTTGTCCTGGGATCTCTGCCTGAAAACCATGCAGGAACCCACAGCATAATCTATGCACAGATACACAACCTTGCCGCCAATGTCCCTTTGTCACAGGTGTTGCACAATCAATTTTTTACCATATCAGCGTTGATCTTTGCCGTTTTTGCTGTAACTTCATCCTTTATGACAAACGGAGCCGGGTTATTTGGTTTTATCAAAGATCTTTGTTTCAACTATGCAAAAACAGATAATAAACTTCTTGTGGGAATACTTTCTTTTCTTCCGCCCATGGTAGTCACCCTCATCTATCCTAATCTTTTTTTAAAAGCCCTTGCCATTGTGGGTGGTGTAGGGGAAACTATTTTGTTTGCAATCCTTCCGGGATTAATTATGGTTAAAATTTCCCGTTCAAAAACAATCCAGAATCATCGTATTTTAAAGATCATAGGTTATATAATGACCGTTATAGGCATCGGAGTCATGTGTTTTGTCCTCGGGCAGAAATTTGGATTTTTTACCTTAAATCCCCCACCATTCCAAATGTAAAAAAGTTTTACACAAACCGGAGAAAATCCGGCCTTACCTGGAATAACACACCTTGTGGACTCCAAGGCAATGGACCGAACCTTTTATCAAGGGCCAAACCCCGGCCCTTGATAAAAAGAATCCATTCAACACGGTCTACTCAGCTATTATAATCATAGAAGCCTTTTCCAGTTTTGCGTCCAAGCCAACCGACTTCAACATATTTTCTCAATAGAGGACAGGGTCTGTATTTAGAATCTTTGAACCCGTCATAAAGGGTTTCCATGATGGCAAGGCAGGTATCCAGACCAATAAGATCTGCCAAGGCCAAAGGCCCCATGGGATGGTTCATACCAAGTTTCATCACCGGTACAGGATTCATAAAATGCATACCGATGATTTTTTCCGGCCGGCTGGTTCTGGCGGTAATCTTAGATAGAAGACGCTTTTTGTTAATAGAAGTATGAAATAGATTCCAAAAGCTGAAATATGTACCCGATCCAGATCGGGTCAGAATATTCTTGAAATAAAATATGGGTATTAAAATGAGGTGATGGAAATGATC
>PIVS01000224.1 GCA_003353855.1 Desulfobacteraceae bacterium | reverse complement strand
CAGTGGAAACTATAGCCCCCTTCATAGAAGTAATAGATGAGATAAAAGAGGCCGGCGGAGATATCTTTAAGTTATGCTTTCAATGCGGACTCTGCGATGCTGTATGTCCGTGGAACAAGCTTCGACCCTTTAGCATGCGCAAAATAATCCGGGAAGCTGCCTTTGGATTAACCGAGATAGAAAGCGAAGACATATGGCGTTGTACCACCTGCGGAACCTGCCCTGCCCAGTGCCCCAGAGGTGTCAAACAGATAGATGTCAGTGTGGCCCTGCGAAGGGTGGCAACGGAATATGAAGTTTTTCCTGCTTCTGTCAAATCGGCCCGTACGGCAAGGGCAAGCCTGATCTCCGAAGGTAACCCCCTGCAAGGAGACCGGGGGAAACGGGCTGACTGGGCAAAGGATTTGTCCCTGAAAACCTATGCCGAGGGTATGCAAGCCCTATACTTTGTGGGGTGCTATCTAAGCTATGACCCGAGAATGAAGAAGGTGGCCACTGCCACCGCAAACATCCTGAAAAAAGCAGGCGTCCAATTTGGTATTCTGGGGGATAAGGAAAGCTGCTGCGGAGAAAGTATTCGAAAGACTGGCAGTGAGGAAGTCTTTAAAAACCTGGCCAAACAAAATATCAAAACCTTTATCGATAACGGGGTAAAAAAGATTATTGTCTCTTCCCCCCATTGCTATCACACCTTTAAAAACGAATATCCGGAATTCATGGTCAACTTTGAGGTGGTTCATATCAACCAATATTTATTGGAATTGATCAATGAAGGTAGGCTTGAGCTTAAAGGGGAATTTGCCAAACAGGTCACCTACCATGACCCTTGTTACCTGGGGCGCCATAACGGGATTTATGACGAACCCCGGGAGGTGTTAAGGAAAATTGACGGATTGGAACTGGTTGAGATGGAAGCCCATGGTAAAAACAGTCTGTGCTGCGGCGGCGGCGGCGGCAGGATTTGGATGGACACCCCAAAAGAGGATAGATTTTCCGACATCAGATTAAACCAGGCCAACGAGGTTGGGGCCCAGATTCTTGCGACATCCTGCCCATACTGCATCACCAATTTTGAGGAAAGCCGCCTGAACCTAGAGTTTGAAGAGGTTATGGAGGTCAAAGACATCACGGAAATTATCAGTGGTATGCTATAAAGATATGCTATAGGAATATGCTTTGAACGTTATTGAAAGCAAGTGGTCTATCCAGGACAGAACAGACCCCAATATATGATGAGGAGAAGAGAAAGTGGGAAACGACGTATTGCCTAAAGAAGTAATTCAACAATTTTCTGATAGTCTTGTTTCTGACAATCTTATTTCTAACAGGATGGGAAACAAAAACTTTGGAGACGTTATGGTGGTTGGAGGAGGGGTCAGCGGTATCCAGGCTTCCCTTGATCTTGCCGGTGCCGGTTTCAAGGTTTATATGGTTGAAAAAGGTCCAAGCATCGGCGGCCATATGGCCCAACTTGACAAAACCTTTCCCACCAACGACTGCTCCATGTGAATTCTCTCTCCTAAACTGGTCGAGGTCGGCCGGCATCCAAACATAGAGATTCTGACATTTACTGAAGTCACGACGGTGGAAGGGAAACAAGGTGACTTTAAGGTAAGCCTTAAAACAAGACCCCGATACATAATTGAGGACAAGTGCACGGGCTGTACCACCTGTGTGGAATACTGTCCCGTGGAATATCCCGATGCATTTAACCAGGGGATATCCCAGAACAAAGCCGTGCATGTATATTTTTCCCAGGCAATTCCCCTTGTATCCTATATTGATGACAGCTGCCTCAGACTTAAAGAAGATAAATGTGATATCTGCAGCGGCGTATGCCAGGCAGGTGCCATAGATTTCAGACAAACACCCCGGAAAACAGATATAAATGTAGGTGCAATCATTTTGTCTTCTGGCATCACGCCCTTTGATCCTTCCGTAAAGGATGAATATGGCTACCAAAAGATGCAGAATGTTGTCACCAGTATGGACTATGAACGGCTCTTATCCTCCACAGGCCCCTATGAAGGTGAAGTACTGCGCTCTTCGGATAAAAGCCGGCCAAAAAAAATAGCCTGGATTCAATGTGTGGGTTCCAGACGGGTGACTGAAGGGGACAACAGCTATTGCTCAGGGGTCTGCTGCACCTATACCCAAAAACAGGTAATCTTAACAAAGCATCATTACGAAGATGCTGAATGTACTATCTTCCATAACGATATCCGCTCCTTCGGTAAGGACTTTGAACGATATTTCCAGAGAGCCGAAGCGCTGCCAGGGGTTGAATTCATCAGAAGCTACGCATCCGTCGAAAAAGAGATTCCCGAAAGCCGAAGTGTTGTTGTCAAATATGCAACAACAAACGATGGTGTTAAATCAGAAGAATTCGATATGGTGGTATTATCAGTCGGATTGAATCCGCCCAAAGCTTACAAGGAGATTTCAGAAAAGTTTGGCATCGATCTTAATGGACACGGATTCTGTGAAACAGATTCCAGCAATCCCATCAAGACCAACCGCCCCGGAATTTTTGTCAGCGGCGCCTTCCAAGGGCCGACAGATATCCCTGAGTCGGTTTTCAGTGCCAGCGGGGCCAGTGCTCAAATAGGTGAACTCCTTGACTTTCGACGGGGCAAGCTTGCCAAGGAAAGAACCTACCCGCAAGAAAGGGATGTTTCCCAAAAAGAACCCAGGATAGGCGTTTTTGTCTGCCATTGCGGGGCAAATATATCAAGTATTGTCAATGTCCCTTCAACTGTTGACTATGCCCGCACCCTTCCCAATGTTGTCTACGCCAAGGAGCAGATTTTTTCATGTGCCACCAATTCTGCCAAGGAAATAACAGATATCGCCAAGGAAAAAGGACTCAATCGAGTGGTGATTGCAGCCTGTTCCCCTAGAACCCTTGAACCCTTGTTCCGGGATACCCTTCGGGAAGCAGGATTAAATCAATACTACCTGGATATGGCCAATATCCGGGAACATTGCTCCTGGGTTCATGCCAAACAAAAAGATGAGGCCACCCAAAAGGCACAAGATATCGTTAGAATGTCCGTGGCCCGGGCCGGCCAATTGGAACCATTACAGGAATTTGATCTGCCGGTAAACAAGGCAGCTCTGGTGGTGGGCGGCGGCATAGCCGGCATGACCTGTGCCCTATCCATAGCAAACCAAGGCCACGAGGTTCATCTCGTGGAAAAGACGAAAGATTTGGGGGGTATGGCCAGAAGAATTCATTCCACCCTGGAGGGGTTGGATGTTCAGGACTTTTTGGATGGAATGATACAAGAGGTTTATAAAAATCCATTGATACAGGTTTCCCATGAAGCCACCATTACAGAGGTTGCAGGTTATCTTGGCAATTTTACCACCACCCTTAAAAGTGAAAACAGGACAAAAACCATAAAACATGGTGCCTCGGTTCTTGCCATTGGTGCGGATGTCCATAAACCTGTCCAATACCTTTATGGGGAAAACGACAAGGTATTCACCCACATAGATTTGGGAGGAGAAATAGCCCGTGGGAACGAAACCATAATCAACGCCGAAAGTCTGGTGATGATCCAATGTGTGGGCTGTAGAAATGAGGACAGAAACTATTGTTCCAGGGTCTGTTGCGGTCATGCCGTAAAGAACTCTTTGAAACTTAAGGAAAAAAATCCTGATATGCGGATCTATATTCTTTTCAGGGATATGAGAACCTATGGATTTAAGGAAGATGCCTATCGGGAAGCGTCGGAAAAGGGCGTACAGTTTATTTGTTATACTCCGGAGGATCCGCCTGTTGTGGAAGCTATCAAAGAGGGCGGCAAAGAAATTATCCGGGTAACCGTTCCTGATCCTATTCTTTGCCAGCGCCTTGAGCTTACTGCGGATATTCTTTCCCTGGCTGCTGCTGTGATCCCTGCCCAATCAACAGATGAAATAGCCAAACACTTCAAGGTAACCTTGAGTCCGGATGAGTTTTTCAAAGAAGCACATGTTAAATTAAAACCGGTTGAATTTGCAACGGATGGTGTTTTCCTCTGCGGGACGGCCCACTATCCCAAACATATACCGGAAACGATCAACCAGGCCTATGGCGCTGCAGGCCGGGTCTTAACACTGTTATCAAGGGATACGGTGGTGGCCTCGGGTTCTGTGGCCCGGGTAAATGAATTTGACTGCGTCTCCTGCGGGGCATGTATCACAGCATGTACCTATGATGCCATTGAATTTCGAGATACACCCAAGGGCAAAAAAGCCTTTGTTAACCCAATACTTTGCAAAGGAGACGGGCTGTGTAATGCAAAATGTCCTACTTCTGCAATTATCTTGAAACATTTTACAGATGATGCCCTCCTATGCCAGATTGATGCAGCAGTTACCAAGCAAGATATAATTGAACAAATGGACAGGGTCTTTGAAGATGCTTAAGACGATGGTTAAGAAGATAAAACTGAAAACCGGAATAAAATTGAGCATTTCCAACAAAGGAGGTCATAAATAATGAGTGCAACTCTTGAATTTAAACCAAATATATTGGGTTTTGTGTGCCACTGGTGAGCTTACGGTGCTGCTGACCTGGCTGGAGTTTCCAGACTGCAATATGCAAATGAAATGAGGCTGATCCGCGTGATGTGTTCCGGTAGAGTTGATCTGGAATTTATACTTAGAGCCTTCTCAAACGGACAAGACGGCGTGTTTATTGGTGGCTGCAAATTAGATGAATGTAATTATGTTACCCATGGAAATTATGATGCCCTGGCCAATACCTATCTTGCCAAACGAATTTTAAAACATGTCGGCCTGAACCCAAAAAGGCTGAGAACTGAATTTATGTCCGGGGCCGATGGAAATCTTCTGGCCGAATATACCGATGATTTTACCAAAGAGGTGAAAGCCCTGGGACCCATTGGTAAAGCTGAAGGCATGGACAAAAAACAAGTACAATTCAAACTGGAAGCAGCAAAAAAACTTATTCCCTTTCTGAGACTTGTGGAAAGGGAGAGGCTCAGAGTTCCTGTAAAAACAAAAGATGCCTATACCCAATTTTTTGAAAGCAACGAAACAAACCTATTATTTGATGACATATTTTCTGATAAACTGGCAGTCAGCCAGATCATGATGCTGCTTGGGAAAAAGCCCTTGCCAACCAGTGACATCGCCCAAAAATTGGGTCTGAACCCCTCGGAGGTATCCAGACACATGATCAGTTCATCGCGGCACGGATGGGTCAGGTACGATACAGCCAGTAATTGTTACGCACTGGCCTAGGTGCAGCATATGACAATAAATAGAACTTAAGGAAAACGGCTAGGAAAACTGTTATGGATAAAGTTATGGATTCTAAGCTAGACAACATTGACCAGATGATTGATCGGATTATTGATAAGCACCATGGTGAAGCAAGTTCCTTGCTTCAAATATTACTTGACATTCAAAGTAAAAATTCCTGGCTTCCCAAGGAGGCCCTTACGAGGGTCAGTGAAAAATTAAAGGTTCCTCTAAACCGTATTCAGCATATTACCACCTTTTATAAAGCCTTTAGCATGGTTCCCAAGGGGCGTCACAAGGTTCACATTTGTGTGGGCACGGCCTGTCATGTCCGGGGGGCTACAAGGATTCTTGACACGGTGGAGGAGGCCACGGGGATCAAACCCGGTGAAACAGATTTGGAGTTGAAATTTAGCATAGAAACTGTTAATTGCCTTGGTTGCTGTGCTTTAGGTCCAGTGATGGAAGTTGACGGAAAGGTCCACGGTAAAATGTCGCCGGTCAAAACATCAGAAGTGTTAAAAATTTATGAGTAGGGGAAAATTATGCCGCGGTTAAATACACCTGAAGAACTCGCTGACTTCAGACAGGAAATAGTGTCCAAAAGAGACCCAGAAAAACCTTGCATATCCATATGTGCCGGGGCCGGCTGTATCGCTTCCGGGGCAGATGAAGTCATAGAAGCTTTTAAAGCTGAGATTGAAAACCAGGGCTTAACGGCAACAGTGGATACCAAGGGAACCGGGTGCCCCGGATTTTGCGAGCAAGGACCTGTGGTGGTCATTTACCCCGAAGAGGTTTGCTATCTTCAGGTAACTGCCAAAGATGTTCCCGAAATTGTCTCGGAAACAATTAAGGAAAATAAGATCGTCCAGCGCCTGCTCTTTAAGGATCCAGCGACGGGTAAACGCGCCGTACATGAATCTGATATCTCATTTTATAAAGCCCAGGAGCGGACCGTTCTTAGTAATAATATCAAGGTTGACTCCAGGAATATTGATGACTACCTGGCCATTGGCGGTTATTCTGCATTGGCCAAAGCACTTGGCCAGATGACCGATGTACAGGTGTTGGAGGAAGTTAAAAAATCAAACCTGAGGGGCAGAGGCGGTGCAGGTTTTCCCACAGGAAGAAAATGGGAAGGCTCCCGGAATGCACCTGAACCCATCAAATATGTTATTGTCAATGCAGATGAGGGTGATCCCGGGGCATTTATGGACAGAGCGCTCCTTGAGGGAAATCCCCATTCAATTTTAGAGGGACTCATCCTTGGGGGGTATGCCGTAGCTTCCCATGAAGGCTATTTTTACGTCAGGCAGGAATATCCCTTGGCAGTGGAAAATATTAACCTTGCCATAAAACAGGCCGAGGACTATGGACTGCTGGGGGAAAATATCCTGGGGTCCGGCTTTGATTTCAGGGTGGTGGTTCACCAGGGAGCCGGTGCCTTTGTCTGTGGTGAATCAACAGCGCTCATGACCTCATTGGAAGGCCGTGTGGGAGAGCCCAGACCCAAGTATACCCGTTCCAACATACAGGGCTTATGGGGCAAACCCTCTGTATTAAATAATGTTGAGACCTGGGCAAATGTCCCGCTGATCATCAACAAAGGGGCTGACTGGTTTAACACCATTGGAACCGATTCCAGCAAGGGAACCAAGATTTTCTCCCTGGTGGGCAAGATAACCAATACAGGTCTTGTGGAAGTACCCATGGGCATGAGTCTTCGTGACATCATCTATAAAATAGGCGGTGGTATCCCCGACGGCAAACAGTTTAAAGCCGTGCAGACAGGAGGTCCCTCGGGAGGATGTATCCCCGGGGACAAATTGGATTTGCAGGTTGGTTTTGATGAGCTCACCCAGGCCGGCTCAATGATGGGATCCGGCGGGATGATTGTTTTGGATGAAGATACCTGTATGGTGGATGTTGCCAGGTATTTCATTAATTTTCTCACAGATGAATCCTGCGGTAAATGTGTCCCCTGCCGTGAGGGACTGCGACAGATGCATAAAATTTTAACCAATATTACTAAAGGAAAGGGAAAAGAGGGGGACATAGAGCTTCTGGAGGAACTATCCGAGACAGCTGTTGAAGCCTCTTTATGCGCCCTGGGCAAAAGTGCGCCAAACCCCTTCTTGAGTACCCTGCGCTACTTCAGAGGAGATTATTAAGCCCACATAAAGGGAAAACGGTGCCCTGCCCTTTCCTGCAAAGAGTTGATCGCATTTTACATTGATCCTGCCAAGTGTAAGGCCTGTGGGATCTGTCTTAAAAAATGCCCTGCCGAGGCCATTGATGGTGAAAAGAAAAAGATCCACATCATTGATCAGGAATTATGCACAAATTGCGGCACCTGCTTTGAAGTTTGCCCGGTAAAATTTGGTGCAGTGACAAAAATCTCAGGAGAGCCTGTTCCGGC
>PIVS01000223.1 GCA_003353855.1 Desulfobacteraceae bacterium | reverse complement strand
AGCATCATGCGCAATGTTTTATGGTTATTGACAATATCCAACAACTTATCATAATCCCAGTTGCATCCCAGGCGGGTCATTCCCAGGACGAGTATTCTCCACAGATGCATTCCTTCTCGGCCATTTTTAGGGTCTATATTGGGAGGGATTAATTTTTCAAGAAGATCAAAAATTTTTGTCATTTTTTTTACACTGGGCAATAAGGTCATGTTCATACGAAGTAAAAAAATGCTGTATTTGATTTATAATTGAACTTTAAATTTGAAAGTAAAGAGTGGACACGATTATTATCCAAATTTTTTATATGAGCTGTACAAGATTGGAGAACAAAATCATGTACACAAATTTTATATACCACACTTTAGAGTAGTATGACCACTTTTATTTTTATAAAGAAACTCTATTTTTGTCGGTGTAATTATTTTTGCAAAAGCCCTGATCGTTATTATAATGACCAGGGCTTTTACATTTTTACCGTGATAAATAATCAATGAAAAAACAGTGAGGAAATAAGTATGATTCTTAAAATTACAAAGGTTAATCCCGAAGCTATATTACCCCGGTATGCCCACGATGATGATTCCGGGCTGGATCTTTTTTCCGTGGAAAACTATCTTTTAGAACCCGGTAAATTTAAATTAATTAAAACCGGAATAAAGATTGAGTTGCCTGGGAATACAGAAGCCCAGGTCAGGCCCCGCAGCGGCCTGGCATCTAAATACGGGATCAGCGTGTTAAATACGCCGGGGACAATAGATGAAGGTTATCGGGGGGAAATAGGCATAATCCTGATCAATCATTCAGATCTTGATTTTGAAATTACCAAAGGAATGAAAGTGGCCCAGATGGTTATTGCTCCGGTTTTAAGACCCCGGATAGTAGAGGTTAGTACTCTGTCCCATACACAAAGAGGAGATTGTGGTTTCGGGTCTACGGGTCATCAGCCCGATTGATCATAATAACTATTTATATGAAAGAACCAATCAACTTATCGGATTCTTTCATGTGTTGTTGTGGGTCAGCCGATGGAACACCCCGGGCGGCCCATGGCCGTTATTCCACTGGAAAATTAAAATAGGTATTGTTAAAGGGTTCATTTTTCAAGGTAAAATGCCACCATTCCTGTTGATAGGGTTTAAAGCCGTGCTTTAGCATCAACGTTCGAAGGAGCATGCGGTTGGCTCGCTGTTCCGGGGAGATGACCTGACTCAGGGGCCAGGAGACAGGACTGAAAAAATCAAATCCAGACCCCATATCCAGTTCCGGGTGTTTACCATCCTGATCACAGGAAAGGTCAATTATTGTAAGATCCACGGTGCTGCCTCTGCTGTGGCCGGATTTGGAGGCAATATATTCTTTGGTAAAAAGGTCCTTTTTATCCACATTGGGATAAAATTGAGTTTTCATCCTGGTGTCCGAGATATCCTTTGCCCACCGGACAAAATGATCCACGGCCGATTGGGGCCGGTAGGCATCAAATATTTTTAATCCCAAACCAAAGGGTTTTAATTCTGCCTGAACTTGTGCCAGGGCTTTGGCGGCATTCCCATGTATGATGCAGACGTTTGCTTTATACCCATCGATTTTTTTCCCGACAAAATTATTATTTCCAAAATATCGCAGATCAAGAATCAGATCCGGGATCTGGGTATTTACATAAACAAATCCTTTGGGCAGAGATGATTGTGCCGACACCGATATCGGGAATGTCATAGGCCCGAAAACCAGTATCAATGCCAGGATCAAAGTAAAAAAAATTGATGGTCGTAAGCTGGGTGGTTTTTTATCCAAAGACCTTTCTTGTGAAATCATCGGGGTCAGTCTCCTTAATGTATAGAATTGTTTTATATATTTTGTTAAGCTGGAAGACATGGGTTTGTCAAGAAAAACCCCAGGTATTTACCAGGAAGTGGTAGAAAAATATACCGGATTTAATCGTGGTCAGGTGGCAGTATTTTTTCCAGGAAGGAGTGCAGTTGCATTATTGTTATTACCAATCCCCCGTTGGTCAATTGCTGTTAACCGGTAATGAGTGTCTTGAAACCTTGAGTTTTCCCCTGGGCAAAACCAGAAAGGAACCGGAACCTGACTGGATAGAGGGTAGTGCCCTTTTTTCAAAGGTATTGACCCAGTTGGATGCCTATTTTGACGGATCTCTTAGAAAAGTTAATCTGGTCCCGGATTTGGACTTTAGGATACAGGGAACACCCTTTCAAAAAAGGGTATGGCTGCAATTGCTTGAAATTGCCTATGGAGAGACTATCTCCTATGGTGAACTGGCCAAGAGAATCGGCAACTCAAACGCCTCCCGGGCAGTGGGCATGGCCAACGGGAAAAACCCTATTCCCATTATTATTCCCTGCCACTGTTTCAACATTGACAGACTCCATTTTTTAAGTTTTACTGTTACACTTAGTTTTTTTCTTACATCTTTTACTAAAGAAGCAAATTAATCTAAGTAGATAATAATTGTCAAGTAGTATTTACCTGGGGTGATGAAAATGATTTCCGCTCTTGGTTGTTTTGGTATGTCAGCCATTACAGCCCTGACAGCTCAAAATACCCGACAGATAATAGATATATTTCCAATTCCACCCCCATTTATCGGTCAGCAAATCGATGCGGTCATGGAAGACATTGGTACGGATGCAGTGAAAATAGGCATGCTTCATTCCCTGCAGGTTATCGAAACCGTGGCCAGAAAACTTAAAAAATGAAACTGCCCCAATATTGTATTGGATCCTGTGATGATCTCCACAAATGGGAACCCCCTGCTTCAAACCGATGCGGTTTCCGCTTTGAAAACTATTCTGATCCCCTTGGCCACCATTATCACACCCAATCTGCCTGAAGCATCTGTTTTATTAGATCGAAATATTGAAATCCTGGAAGATATGGCCCAGGCGGCAAGGGATCTTGCAAAGCTTGGTTGTAAAAACATTTTACTCAAAGGAGGCCACCTCACAGGAGAGGCATGTGACATTTTCTATCAAAAAGACATTGACACCATAACCGAACTGCCCTGCCCCCGCATCAACACCCCAAACACTCATGGTACCGGCTGTACCTTATCCTTGGCCATTGCTGCCAATCTTGCCAAGGGGCTCCCCATCAATATGGCTGTAAAAAAGGCAAAATTTTTTATCACAAAAGCGCTTTTGGCTGGAGCAGATATTGCCACAGGGAAAGGCCATGGACCGGTCCATCATTTTTATGACATCTGGCATGAAAGCTAACCCGATCATTCTATCCAACCGGGCAATTTTATCCGTAAAATCCAACATCAATACAATTGGCTCTGTAAAAAAGCTTAAAATCGGATCTTTTCCAACCAATTTTTTCCTGTTAGAACTGTTTCTTACAAAGAGACAATTATTAAACAACGCCATCAAATTGCTAGGAAAGATTATGCAAACAGACACCCTCATAAGTTTTTTATTAGCCACGGCCCTTGTGACCCTGATTCCAGGACCCAATATTCTCTTGATCGTAAATGACAGCATACAGCATGGAATAAAAAACGGATTATATGCAGTTATTGGCGTGACGATTGGAATGATTCCCTTGTTTTCGCTTTCACTTGCCGGGGTATCTACACTTTTGGTTAAATGGACCTGGCTCTTTGATCTGATCAAAATTTCAGGTGTTATTTATCTTGTTTATTTAGGCTATGCAATGATCATGTCAGCATTCAAATCCTAGGTACCGGTTGATCTGAATGCTATTGACCCTAACGCACAGGGATCAAATCCAACTGATATGAAAAACCCAGTCCATCGCAAAACAAAAACTGATTCTGCAATATCACCCGATCTTAAAGTATCAGGCAGGACCCGTTTCTTTTTCCGGGGTGTTTTGATCTGCATTACCAATCCCAAAGGACTTTTGTTTGCCGGAGCGTTTTTTCCTCAGTTTTTGAACAAGACATCCCCTTTGATGCCCCAGGTATTGATCCTCTGTGGTGGATGTTTGATTGTTGCCACAATAATTGGTGCCTCATATGCCGTTTTTGCGGGAATAGCCAGCACGCTTTTCCAATCGGAACGGTTCACAAAGACCAGTTCACTGATATCCGGATCAATGCTAATTATTTTTGGGGTCAGTCTGTTTTTTACGAACAACCAGGCACTGATATAAATCGATTCAACTTATTTATTCCATCAACGATCTCTTCCCGGGTCAAATTACCATAACCAAAAATCAGCTGATGGGTGTGATCTCCTTTGTTGATCACATGTTTTTCAACCGATTGAATACGCACCCTGTTATGGCAGAGTTCTAACTTGCCATTTAAATCAAAACATCTGTTTTCAAATCCGGCAACAATATGGATGCCTGCATTTTCACCATAGATTTTCACACCTGATCCAAATGTTTCTTTCAATGTACTGATCAGGATGTTGCGTTTTTTTTGATAGCTCTTTTTCATTTTATAAACATGGTTTTCAAATGCACCATCCTGGATAAAGTTCTTTAAAGCAATCTGATCAATCAAAGGGGACTGGGCATCGGAAAACTGTTTCAGCTTACTGAACCTTCCAATGAGTTTTTCCGGTACCACCGCATATCCGATCCTCAATGCCGGGCTCAGCACTTTGCTGAATGAACCGATATAGATCACCCTATCCGGATCAAGCGCCTTTAACGGGTGAATGGGGGAACCATCATAACGAAATTCACTGTCATAATCATCCTCAACAATATAGATATCTCGATCCTGCAATCGTTTCAGCAAACCGATGCGTGTGGCAGCAGGCATGGTATATCCCATGGGGAACTGGTGGGACGGTGTCACATAGACAAGCCTTGTATTCCGGGTGAAATGCATGCGGGAGATATCAAATCCAGTACCATTGGTTTTCACCGGGTTCAAACCGAATCCTGCGGTTTTCAGAATCTCTATCACCCCATAACCGCCCGGATCTTCGAGAACCGCATCACACCCGTCTGTATATAGAATTTTTGCCGTTAAAAACAATGCCTGGGTGGCTCCGGAGGTGATCACAATCTGAGATGGTAGGACCCGGATACCACGGCTTTTGTAAAGGTAATCGGCTAAAACCTTTCTGAATCCCTCATGCCCATTGGGCTGATCATAAGTCAGTTCCTCTTTTCGGGCGAATTTTACAGCATTTTTTAGATATTTACCCCACAAGGTTCGTGGAAAAAGCGCCAGATCCGGTACACCTGTCTTAAATTCTATATCACAGGAACTGCCCTCGACATCCAATATTTTGATCTCTTTGGGTGTTTTACGGTATTGCCGGTAATGGGTATCATCAGCCACACGTGTATATGATCCGGATGACGATTCAATATAGCCTTCGGCATGCAATTGATCATAGGCTCCCATGACCACATTTCTGGATATCTCTAACTCTTTTGCCAAGCGCCGTGTGGCAGGCAGACGGGTTTCAGGCTGTAAACTTCCCATAAGAATATCATCCCGTATCTTCTCATATACCTGTCTTGACAAGGATAATTTTAAATTTTTGTCAATCTGGATATGAAGAAAGGAACCAGCCATCTTATGATTCTTTGAGAAAAGGCAAAATGGTTTCAATCACCCGTGATGGATTCTCCATCATCAAAAAATGGCCGAGCTTGCCAAGTTCGACAAATGAGCAGTTCTGTATTTTTTTTCCCATTTTTTTACCTGCATTACGATAAAACATATCAGATGTTTCACCCCGGACAACCATAACCGGCACCTGGATTTTTGGTGCATGGGACCAGGTATTCAAAGGCACCTGTTCATAGATCTGGGCCTCAAACTCAGGACTACAGCACAGAGAATAGGAGTCTGTGGTATCCTGTTCAATGGCAGTATCCACATAGGCCTCAACAAAAACCTTATCCCAGGACGAAAACATGCCCTTTCCCCGGTAGTGGTCCAGGGCCTCTTTTTTTGAGGCAAACTCGAACTTTTTTGTCCGTGTCATCTTGGGCAGTGTCAGATACCCGGAAAGCCCCAACTTTCTTATCAATGCTGCCAGGCCCAAAATATTGGATGGAAAAATAATGGGATCCAACAGTATCAATTTTGAAAACAGATGAGGATAAAGTGCCGCAGCCGCATAGGTAAAATAGCCCCTAGGGAATGCCCGATACCGATCACCGGTGGCTTGGTGATCGAAGAGACAAGAGTGGCCAGATCCTTAATAAAGATCTGCCAGTTCTCAACCGTTGATGTGTGCTCTTTTGTTGAATACCCATGCCCCCGGACATCACTTGCAAAAATTTGAAAATCATGGTTTGCCAGATCTTTTAAAAACGGAAGATAGGTGCCGGCGCTCAAAGAGTTGCCATGGCAAAAATGGGTCTGTTTTCCAGATTCTCCAATTTTATGATAGTGAAAAAATCCTTGTGGCGTATTTATAAAATTGCCTTTTATCATATTTTTTCAACAATTGTGTTTCAGATAAAGCATGGCACACCCTCTCGCATCAGAGAGCGCTTCATGATGATTGAGTTTTATTCCCTGCCGTTTACAGCATGCATCAAGGGATGCCGGACTATACCCTTTTTGCCGGTATATTTTCAGTGTGCATTCCCAGGGATTTGACAATCCCAATGCTGAAAAATCCAGATCATAATATTCCAAGGTCTTTTTTAGCACACTTCTGTCAAAGGCCTCATTGTGGGCGACAATGGTATTACCAGAAAGACGCTTCAAAATTTCAGGATAAACATCAGGGAACAGGGGAGCATGGGCCGTGTCAAATGATGTCAGACCATGAATTTTGGTATTATAATATGAATATTCATTATCCGGCGGTTTTATCAAGGAGGTGTATTCATCCACAATCTTACCGTTTTCTATGGTCGTAATTCCGACAGCACAGGCGCTGTAACGCTTCCCTGTTGCGGTCTCAAAATCTATGGCACTGAAAGTCATTCATACTCTTTCTTTTTTTAGGGTTGATCTATACCAAATGGCCTATATATGTTCCGTTAAACTATGATGATAAGCGATCACTCACGGATCAACTCACCTTTTTATAAACCTATGGATCGGCTTCAAAATCACTTGAACTTTTGTTATCAAACCCCCCTGTCTTTTGAGGGGTTTTGGAAACAATTTAGTACACGTTATTTTGTAACGATTCCTAATGTTAAAGCCATTTGGTCTTTGGTGATTGCAATTTTGCCCCATTTAAAGTTGAATCAGAGCATTACTTTGGCAATCACTATAAAACTTAAAAATTTATGCACCACAAACTATCGTATCCAATTCTTTCATGCAACCCTCAATCCAGACAAACCGCAAACAATCTATTCGATTCTATAAATTCAACACTTTATGTATCATAACTAACATTTCGCACTCTGAACTGATACTTTTATCCATTTTTTTGCCACCCAAAGTTTTTATTAGGCAGGCTTAAACTGCCACCACTGGACTTTGACATTGCGATAGACAATATCAGGCACACCCAGTAAATGAAGTATGTCGGTGTCCGGGTTTTCATTTTACTTGGAAGTATGGGAAGTTTTTCAATATTCTCCTGTTTCATATTTTTCCTAAGATTTCTCTCAATCAAGCCAACTATCATCAGCTCAACAAAATATAAAAACAACATGGCTTCAATACGTTTGGGAGACTCCAAAAATACAGGGGCTACTTTAAGAATAGATTTGGCTGTATACATTCTTTTCTCAAGGTATGGCTGATTTTTA
>PIVS01000776.1 GCA_003353855.1 Desulfobacteraceae bacterium | reverse complement strand
GGTCATTGAGGGCGCATGTCGTCATCTTGTCAAGGATCGTATGGATATAACTGGAGCCAAATGGAGAATGACTATCGCTGAAGTCGTCCTACGCCTGCGTGCACTAGGTAGTAGCAACGATTTTGACGAGTGCTGGGACTTCCATGAAGCCTGTGAATATAAGCGTAATCATCAGAAATGTTATGCCAACGGTAAAGTCCCGCCCACAAGGCTTCAACATCTTTTTACCAGACGCTGTCACTTAAAAATCGTCAAGTAAGATCAACGAAAGGGAGAAATTCGATGAGTATTAGATTTTTTAGAGGGCGTTGCAAAAGAGCCGCACCCATATGGTTATCCAGTTCCTGTGTTAAATTTTTTAGGGGATTGATTTTAAAAAAAATCCATGGGGACCATCCTGTGCCTTTGATCTCTTTTGATTTAAAAAGGGCAGCTGACTTTGGTTTGCGGATAATTGAGATGCAAAGATGCTTGATACCATTGCTTAAATTCCTTGGAGTGTGATTGATGAAATTTGTTCATTGCATCAATTAATATTTTACCTTTATCTGTTTTATTGGTCATATAAGTTTTATAACTTTCAGGGTCATTTGGAATATCCTTAAATTTAATCCCCTTATTGCTCAAGATACTCCCTGGTTGGTTGCTGCGGTATTGAATTTCAATTGCATCGGTAAACATTACATATTTACGATTGGGATATTTGTTTAAACAGGCATAAACCTGGGCATTTTCAGGTAAAATTTCAATTGCGGCATTAATAATATGTGTTTTTGCAAAGGGTTCGTTGGTGCCCCCTTTGTTTTCAATAATTGTTATCTCTTTTTTATCAATATCTGCAAAATTTTTAAAATGGATATTATTCATATTTGAGAAAATAGGTGCTTTGTGATTGGGCAAAATATTTTCAGATAGATTAAATAGTGCAGCCCGCCCGGGGGTGTTGGTAATTCCACCCATAGCAATATCACATTTTGTTTGTAAGTCTTTATTCATGTTTGACCAAGTGCTTGGTACAAAAACCACCTGGCGGTTGAGATATTTTCCAAATTGTCTGGCAATAGTGATGGCAAAACCTTGGTAAATCTGTGTTTTTGCATCATATGAACTTAGAGGTGGATAGTCACCTGTGGTGCAGACACGTAATACAGGATCAGCAAATACTGTACTGGAGAATCCGAGGTTCAATAGTATTAATATAGATATGCTTACCGACTTTAAAGATAACATGAGAGTGCTCCAAGTTGTATTAAATAAATAATTAAATCCAATGATAATGGGTATGTTCAAAATTCTGTGTCAAAGTTTCTGATTCCAGATCGACCCCATGCCCAGAGAAAGTAAAAGTCAGGTCCGAGAATGGGCTTTCAAATTGCCACGTCGGAGGAATTGACTTTTGCTGAAGCGGTGTTTCTGGAATCATCTTTTCCATCTACAAATAGATACTTATCAAATTCTTAGTTCTTTATCCAGTCGACCTTCAAAAAAAATGCTATGGTTCGAATCGAATGAATTAATACCAATTCTTATATCTCTGCAGCATCCATTTTTATAGCAGTTGTCCAAAAATCGTCTTCTATCGTTCTTACGTTTTCGATAATTTTTTCACATGTTTTTGCGGTAACTTTATTGAATCCACAATCAAGTTGTTTGAGCCAATTTTTCACAGTGAAGCCGCAATTTCTTTCTACGTGGTTTTTTGTTACTCCCCAGCATGTTTCTATCGGCTGTAATTCTGGATGATATGGTGGTGTCCTTAGGACCTTATGTCCGAAAGATGCTGCGATCTCATCAATTGCATAGATCGGTTCAGGAGCCAACTTTCTTAAAATTTCAACCAGTTCCGGCTTTAAACAATCATTCTGGCAAAAAATTTTATTTTGCTCCAACCAGTCCTTTAT
>PIVS01000222.1 GCA_003353855.1 Desulfobacteraceae bacterium | reverse complement strand
ACGCCCTTGGGCGGGCGATAATTAATCTGTCAGAAGCGGTTACGCTTTCGGGGCTGGATGAAATAAAAAAAGTTGCCCTTGGAATGACTGTGTTTGAAAAGATGTTCAAATCCGGCCGGGCCAGACAATTTGACAGGCTCCTTTTTTGGCGCCACAGCCTTGCTGTTGCTGTATTGAGCCTGGAAATTGCCAAGGAGATAGGGTATCCTGATCCGGAAGAAGCCTATATTACAGGGCTTTTACATGATGTCGGCAAAATCTTTCTTGATATGCACGGTAAAAAAAATTATGGCGATTTTATCCAGGAATTGTCAACCTCCACCGAGCTGGTCATTGAAAAAGAACGGAGCAGTCTGGGCCTGGGCCATGACGATATCGGCGCATTTTTCTGTTCCCTTTGGAAGCTGCCGGAGAAACTGGTTATGGCTGTAAAATATCATCACCAGCCCTTTGAACACCTGGAGGTTTCAAAAGAGGACAAGATGCTGATCTCCATTGTTTCCCTGGCGAACTTTCTCTGCTGGACCCAGGGTATTGGATCATTTGATTTTATCCGTCCCCCCATCCTTCCGCCTGAGGTTGAAGCCACCATAGATTTGGAAAAGATTGATATTATCAAATGTATTCTCAATATGAACAAGGAAATTGAAAATATTTCCGAGTTTTATCAATTTGTTTTCCCTACTGCCAGTCAGCTTAAGGAAAACATGCTCTGGGCAAACCTCAAGCTTTCCAAGGCAAATACTCAGTATTATTACCAGGAAGATCCGTTTAAACAGATCCAGGAAACCGCACCGACAAGGGATACCACCCTTTCGATCGGTAAACCCCTTGCCAAGGCAAAAAGCATCAAGGAGGTCCTTGATACAGTCATGTACCAGGTGGGTCATATTTTTCAACCCCTTCACTGGTCCATACTCCTGAAGGACCCAAAAACTGAAGAGATGGTCTTTTCCGTTGTGGTGGGAGCCAATAAAAAAAAGCTCCTGGGAGTAAAACTGCCAAAGGGAGAAGGTATTGCAGGGCATATCATGGATACCGGTGAATCTTTAATTATTAATGATGTAGCAAAGGATAATCGGTTCAGTATCCGGGTGGATAAATATACCAAATTTGAAACCCAGTCCATCATCGGCACCCCTCTCAAAACCGGAAACAAATGTTTTGGGGTTATAGAGCTGATCAATCGGATCAGTGATGAGCCTTTCCGTCCAGATGAACTTGAACTTTTGGCTTCCATTGCTGAATATGCTGCCATTGCCATTGAAAGATCCTATTATAACAAGGCCCTGACAAACATGGTCACAAAGGATTCATTGACCGGCCTGAAAAACAAGTGGAGTTTTGAACATGCCATCGGCAATAAGGAAGCGGTATTAAAGCAGTATGGCAGCATTTTCACCATGCTGATTATCACTGCCGAGGGTCTCCTGAAGATGGATAAAGCAGGGAAGCCATCTAAAAATATCCTCCTCAAGGAGATGGTCCGGGTTTTAATGAAAACCAAAAGGAGCAAGGATACTCTTTTTCGATATGGAGAGGATACATTTATCATGCTCTTGCCCCTTACCTTTGCCGATGATGCAGAAATAGCAAAGGTAAGGATGGAAATAGAAGTTTCCAAAATAATTGTTCGAAAATTAGAGGCGCCTGTAAAAATCAATATTTCCGCCCATACGGCCAGTGCAGAGGATGCCGGACAATTGAAAAAAATTGTGTCTGATTTTTTGTTCAAGTCAAAGGCAACCGTGAACGAGGATGCCATTGGCAAAATTGAAGACAATATCCAGCCCCTCTTTGAAAAGGAAAAAAAGAAAAAAGAAGGTGAGGAGGTCAAGGTCAAAGACAAGGATTTTGGCAAGGCTGTCTCATTGAGTGGAAAATTTGTCCTTTTGAAAACAGGTGAGTCAGGTCATATAAGGGTGGAGAGAGTCTCCTTGGAGTCAATCGGTTTCAGGATCTCAAGATCACATCGTATCCAGACCAATGATTTTTTGGATATTCAATTTATCCTGGATGATATAAAAAAGTCTTTGATAAAGAGGCGGAGTGTGGTCAGGGAAATAAAAGGCAATTATATTAAAGCTGATTTTTACAATCCCCCGCCCTTTGCCAAGAACCTGGGATTTTATGTTTTGAACTGAATATTATTGAAGATGCTGATGGATAAAAAGGAAAAATTATGAGTGCAAGCAGATATTATCTTGTTGAAAAAAAAGGACCCATTGCATGGGTTTATCTGAATAGACCTGAAAAGAAAAATGCCATGCATCCGCCGGCATGGAATGATGCTAGGGCAATATTTACCGAACTTGACGAGGATCCCGAGGTGCGGGTGATTATTGTTGCAGGCAAGGGCAGTGATTTTTGCGTAGGGATTGATCTGATTGGAATGATGGGGGAATTGCCGGAATTAATGGAAGAACAAAATGGCGGGGTGAAATGGCAGCTGCTCAAAAAAATTTATCCCCTTCAGGAAACTATTACCTCCATGGAAAAAATAAGGAAACCCGTCATTGCCGCCGTGCACGGGTACTGCATCGGGGCCGGGCTTGATATGATCACTGCCTGTGATATCCGGCTGTGTACCAAAGATGCTCAATTTTCCCTCAGGGAAGCTGCCGTGGGGTTTGTGGCCGACGTGGGAGTTCTCCAGAGACTTCCCTTAATTGTGGGCCAGGGTGTTACAAGGGAACTTGCCTTTACGGCAAAAAACATCTCAGCAAAACGTGCTGAACAAATTTTGCTGGTCAACCAGGTATGCCCGGATTATGAAACCCTGTTGGAGGAAGCGGAAAAAATGGCCTTTGAGATTGCAGAAAATTCTCCCCTTGCTGTCCAGGCATCCAAGGATGTTTTAAATTTTTGTGTGGGAAAATCCATTGATGACGGACTCAAGTATGTTGCGTCAATAAGTGCCAATATCATTCCTTCCCATGATTTGACGGAAGCTGTGACAGCGTTTATGGAAAAAAGAAAACCCAAATTTACCGGGGAATAAAAAAAAGTGAATGCCGGGTCCGGGTTAAGTGGTCAAACTGCAGCCTCAAAGGCCGGAACCCGGATCACTGTTTAAGGCGTTACAATATTGAAGGTCCCTCCCGGTTTTTCAAAGAGGGAAAAAAAGCGGCCAAGATCGACCAGGCTGCCCTCATACTCAATCTCATCTGAAAAAGCAAGATCCTTTATTTTTACTTCCCCGGTTACAATGTCCATGAAAAAGCCATGGGTCAAGCGGATGCCAGAGGTTGGCCGGGAATCAAGCCCGGCTTTTCTATGGTGCAATACTGAATTTTCCAGGATTAATTCATAGCTTTCATTCAAGTCTGAAAAGGTGATTTTTATGCTCATCTTTTTCCCATCCGCTTTTTTTGCATTCAGTCTGACAGCCATGGAATCAAAAAAGTAGGGGATGGGGGTCTGTTCTAAAACTTTTTTAAAAACCTTGGGATTGATTCCTTTTTCCTGGGCACCATGCCTTAGTTCGTAGGCCCCTGACAGATATACATCTCTCCATGGACCGGATTCAGCTTGATATCCCAGTTGATCATAGGCTTTTGCTAACAGGGTTTTTGCCCTATTATTGTCAGGCTGGGCAAATACCAGATGATTGAGAAGCTGGGCTACAAAACGGTATTCCCCTTGATCAAAAAAGTCCCCCGCCTTTTCAAGCACCTTGTCTGCACCCCCCATCAATTCCACATACCGGCTGCCTGTCTGGGTTGGCGTCAAGGGATTCAGATTGGCAGGATTGGCATCATACCACCCTATATATCGCTGGTAAACTGCCCGGGTATTGTGGCGAACCGTCCCGTAATATCCCCGGTTATTAAAGGCTTTTTGCAAAGAACTAGGCAGTTTGACTTCCTCTGCGATTTCCAAAGGGGTATATCCTTTATTAAAAAGGCGGACGGTTTGATCATGGATGTATTTATAGGTGTCTCTCTGGATTTTAAGAAAATCAATAATACGCTGATTCCCCCATTTGGGCCAATGGTGGCAGCCGATATAGATTTCGGCTTCTCCAAAAAGATCAATGGCCTCATCAATATATTGGCTCCATTTGAGGGCATTGCGGACCTTTGCCCCCCGCAGGGTATACAAATTATGCATGTTGCAAGAAACAATTTCTGCACCGCAAAAAAGCTTTTTTTCCGGCAAATAAAAGGTGAACTCAGCAGGAGCTTCGGAGTCCGGGGTAAATTGAAAAATAAAACGGACTCCGTCAATCCTTTTTTTTGTGGAGGTTTTAGTCACAAGTTCAGTGGGTCTTAAAATTCCGTAGTTACCATTTGCCACCCCTTTTCCAAGCCCTGAGTCCACATGTCCCCGTTCAGAACGGGCAAGGTTCATTCCGTACATATAGCCGGCCCGTCTGCCCATGGCCACGCCGGCAATGATATTTTCACTGGTGACTTCTTCCATAAATCCTTTGGGAGCAATGATTCTGACACCATTTTTTGTGGCCTGTTCAGGCGTCATCAAGCCCAATGCCCCGCCAAAATGGTCAATATGGCTGTGGGTAAAGAGAATGGCCACAATGGGTTTATCACCCAGGTGTCTGCGGGCCAACTCCATGGCAGCAGCAGAGGTTTCCTTTGTTGTCAAAGAATCCACAATAATCCAGCCTGTGTTCCCTTCAATAAGGGTGATATTGGCCAGGTCATGGCCCCGGAGCTGGTAAACACCATCGGTAACCTTGAATAGTCCGTGGATATTGTTTAACCGGGCCTGGCGCCATAGGCTGGGATTCACACTTGCCGGCGCATCCCCCTTAATAAATTTGTAATCGGCCTGATTCCATACAAATCCATCCTCATTTTTTATCTGCAAATCCGGAATGGCTGCGATAAACCCTTTTTGCGCATCCTCAAAATCCTGTTTGTCATGGAAGGGTAGTGTTTTAAAAACCCTGGCATTCGCCTGGACTGTAATTTTAGTGGGTGGAGTATACCCTTGTGCATCGGTATTGGGGCTGGAATCAATTTGTTCTTTTCCGCATCCACTCAAAATAAGGCATAAAATGAATATCAGATGGAGGGTGATTGTTTTCATTTTGTTTCCTTTGCCAAGGTTGTCTGGTTAACGCCAATTTATGGAAATAATACAAATAATTTTTAAAAATGAATACGGCAGGCAATGACAATTTGTTGCAACGCTTAGGGTCGGTTTTGACTATTTTCATCTTGTAAAGGGCAGGGGAAGCCCCCGCCCTTTGGTGTTGTATCAATCCCTTAGAGCTGGGCCTGTTCCTGTGGGGGGTGGGTTTTCATATACTCAAGCCGGTTCAGTCCGTTGATATAGGCTAGTGCTGCCGCCGTGATAATATCCGGATCAGTTCCTTTACCAAGCGCTGTGATGCCGTCTTCCCTGAGGCGGACGGTTACCTCACCCTGGGAATCGGTGCCTTCGGTCAGGGCGGAAATGGTGAACCTGAGCAGCTCGGACTTGGTGGCGGTGAGCTTGGAAATAATGTTGTAGACCGCATCAATGGGGCCGCTGCCCTCGGTGGATCCCTGGACCGGGCGGCCGTTGATATTGAGCTGGATACTGGCCGTGGGGAAGACGGTATTGCCGCTTAAAACATGGATGTACTCCAAACAGAAAACTTCCGAAGACCTTAAAACGCCTTCATTGATAAGGGCTTCGATATCCTCATCCTGGATGCTTTTTTTCTTGTCTGCCAGGTTTTTGAACTTTTTAAATACCACTTTCAGTTCGTCATCGGAGAGGTTATAACCCATGGTCTGAATATGGGCGTTCAGGGCATGGCGTCCGGAATGTTTTCCCAGTACCAGGTTGTTTTTGGAGATACCCACGGTTTCAGGTTTCATGATTTCGTAGGTCATGGGGTTTTTTAATACCCCGTCCTGGTGGATACCGGCTTCATGGGCAAAGGCATTGGCCCCCACCACAGCCCTATTGGGCTGGACCAGGATGCCGGTGATCATGGAAACAAGGCGGCTGGTGGGGTAGATCCTGGTGGTGTCGATACCAGTTGTCTGGGGGAAAAAATTGGGCCGGGTGTTCAGGGACATGACCACCTCCTCAAGGGCGGTGTTGCCGGCCCTCTCGCCAATCCCGTTAATGGTTACTTCCACCTGGCGGGCCCCGCATTGAATGGCGGTGAGGGTATTGGAGGTGGCAAGCCCCAGGTCATTATGGCAGTGAACACTTAGGACGGCTTTGTCAATGTTGGAGGTGTTTTCCATGACATATTTGACCAGCTTGCCGAATTCTTCGGGAATTGCATATCCAACTGTATCCGGAAGGTTGATGGTGGTGGCACCTGCATTAATCACGGATTCAAAAATCGTGCATAAAAAGTCAGGATCAGACCGGGACCCGTCTTCTGCGGAAAATTCCACATTGTCCGTGAAAGAGGCGGCAAGTTTTACCGATTCCACGGCCTGTTTTAATACCTCTGAAGGTTCCATCTGCAATTTGTATTTCATGTGGAGTTCAGAGGTGGCGATAAAAGTATGGATCCTGGGGTTGACCGCACCCTTTATCGCGTCCCAGCCCCGGCGGATATCCTGTTCATCGGTCCGGCACAGAGCTGCTATCTGGGATTTTTTCAGGGTATTGGCAATGGCCTTTACAGCCTCATAATCTCCGTCGGATGCTGCCGGGAATCCCGCTTCAATCACATCCACGCCAAGGGCTTCCAACTGGGTGGCTATGCGCAGTTTTTCCGCCTGGTTCATGCTGGCACCCGGGGATTGTTCACCATCCCTCAAGGTGGTGTCAAAAATTATAATTCTTCTGTCATCATTCATTTTGTTTTCCCTTTTGTGGTTTGTTCATTGGTTTGATTATCAAGTGAAAGCTTGTATTGAAAACTGTCGGCCAGTGCCTGCCAGCTTGCTTCGATTATATCTTCCGATACCCCGATGGTTGAAAAGATGTTATTGGTATCACGGGATTCAATGAGAACCCTTACCTTTGAATCTGTGCCGTCGGATCCTTCAATAACCCGGACCTTGAAGTCAACCAGATGCATGTCGTCAATCTGGGGGTAAATGGTGGTCAGAGCTTTTCTCAGGGCATTATCAAGGGCTGATACAGGCCCGTCCCCTTCGGCCGAGGTGATCTCTGTCTTATCCCCCACCCGGATTTTAATCATGGCATGGGAGTAACAGGGTCTTTCCTTGTCCTTTTCCACCACCACCCTGAAGGATTCCAGTTCAAAGTTGGAGACAAACTGGTCAGTGAGCTTTTCCATGATAAGCTTCAGGGAACCTTCGGCAGCATCAAACTCAAACCCGTCATTTTCCAGTTCTTTAATGCTGGATACTATCAGGGCTTTTTTCCGTTCATCATTTCCGAGATCCACCCCAAGTTCACGGGCCTTATAAGTGATATTGCTTTTTCCGGACTGCTCCGATACCAGAACCCTGGTTTCATTTCCCACAAGTGAAGGGCTTATGTGCTCATAGGCCTTGGGATTTTTCATGATGGCTGATACATGGACCCCGCCCTTGTGGGCAAAGGCGGATTTGCCCACAAAGGGCCTTGAGTTGATAGGCGGCATATTGGCGGTTTCAGAAACAAACCGTGACAGGTTCAACAGTTTTTTAAGGTTTTTATTCCCAATACAGTTTCGTTTCATTTTAAGGGAAAGTATGGGGATAATTGCCGTGAGATCCGCATTGCCGCACCGTTCTCCATATCCGTTGATGGTGCCCTGGACCATGGTGGCCCCGGCATGTACGGCTGTCACGGCATTGGCAACTGCCAT
>PIVS01000221.1 GCA_003353855.1 Desulfobacteraceae bacterium | reverse complement strand
TTTACCATCGGTTTGCTTCATGTGGCTTCCGGGGCTGAATATGCTTACAATTCGGGTGAAGTTAACGTATTTTCCGTAGCCAATGTCCTGTTTGGGCCTTTGGGTGGAAAAATCATTCAGTGCTTTATTGTGATTTCGGCATTGGGTGTGCTTAACGGATATTCTCTTTTTTCGCTGAGAATGCCCTATTCATTAGCGTTGCGTGGTTCATTCCCAGGTTCCAGAGCTTTGTTGAAAATATCTAAACGATCCAATATCCCCAGCAACTCAGCCCTGTTTATGAACTGTTGGACTCTGGTAATGATCAGTATCGGTTTTGGCCTCTATGCCCAGGGGCAAAAACATGTATTTGATGTATTTGGTGACGTTCCTGTAGCATTGTTTTATATATTTTATTTGAGTATTATTGCCGGTATCTGGCGGCTGCGCCATACTTGTCCAGAAGCGCCGCGACCCTTCAGGGTTCCTTTTTTGCCTTTATTGGCACCCCTTGCCATTCTGGGATCTGCCTATGCGGTTTACGGGGCGTTTATCTCTCATCCCTACTATATGATGGGTTCTGTAATCATAGCGTTGCTGGGGTTGGTGGTTTATAAAAAATGCAGGATCGGGGCTCATTCATGAATCAATTCTTAAAATTTATCAGCTAAAGTAGATGGTCCTGGTATATCACTGATGTTCTTACCGTAATATACATATTTTATGGTTTTTTCCGGGTTTATTATAAATGCCGCTGGTAGCTGTGTCTCCTTTCCCTCAAATTTTTTGTGAGCAAATCCTTGGCTAATAGCTTTGACAGCAGAGATAAGCCCTCTAGGATCCAGATAGTTTATGATACTACCTGGTTTAACGGTATAAAGTTGAAAAATTATTCCTTTTGGATCACAAACGATATTAAAAGGCCAATCGTTTTTTTATAGAAGAGGGTTCAAAGTGGCAGTTGAGCTTTGTAGAAAAACAAAAACCCTGGTTTTTTTCTGATTGAACAATTTTATGTTACGTTTCAGGTTGGCCATTTCCATCTGACAGATAGGACAACCATGGTACCGCAGAAATATAAAAATTGCATTTTGGTGTTGTGTGGTTTCATAAAAATTGCGTGAAGATACCCAGGGAGTATCAAATTGAAAGTTTGGTGCTATATCTCCTGCCTTTAATTGTATACTCAAAATCCCACCTTTCTTTTTTTTGCATATATAATTATGATTGGAGTTTCTTTATTTTAGTTCTGGTAAATATAATTTTTGGTATTTATATGTTTGATTTTTTTTGTCTGTCAGAAAACCAGATATAAAAAAAGGAGATGGATAAAACCGATTCTATAAAAATAGAAATCAGAATATCACTACTTACAAAACCACGTATTAATTCATAGGATCCTGTTATAGCTAATCCTATCATCGAAACACAAACACTGAGTGATATCGCTTGTATTGTTTTAGAATGAGTAATATTTCGAGCCAGAAATGTTAAAACACTAATACCCAGCATTAGTGCGGACGTACGGCGAGAAAGAAAATAAGCTATTTCACTTCCTTCGATTCCAAAATCATTGAATAGTGATTGCGGGAAAAAGAAAAGCAAGCAAAACAGGTATAAACAAAGCCCTGAAGTAAAAATGCTCAAAATTTTAAATTTATTCATAATCTCTCCAATTTTTTCATGTTTTTAGGAATACCGGATAACCGGTTTATCATTGGGGAAATTGTCCTTAAAAGCTATTGTATCCGAGTCTATTGTGCTTAATTAATGGTTTTTTTACAATTTTCAATAATCATTTCCAATGCCGTATTAAATTCATCTGGTTTTACTTGGGGCACGAAATGACCGACGTTAAAGATTAAAACGACACTTTCATGCAAAACTTTTTCGTAACTGTCGGTCCACCATTGATATTATAAAGTTTGCTTGAAAAATTTATAAGCTCCGACGGTTCTTTTTGTGAATTCCACTTGATACATTCATACAACGAACTGATTCCCATCTTATGATCAACAGCAAGCATGTTTTAAAAAAACATTGTAAGCAACAAACAGATCTTTTGTTATGGGAAATATCAGTCCGAACATAATGTTAAATCCTATCATCGTGAGGATGAATGCGAAGCAACTGTATCGGAACCCAAGCCCCGCAGTGCAAAATATTCCTGGAAAGATAAGAAACAGACCCGTGAAATAAATAGAGAACCCTTGAGTTGTATCCATGAGGATAAGAAAGTTACAGAACATTCCAAGGGAAAATACAAAAACAAATCCGTTCCAATCCATCTGGCGGGAATATTTTTCTTTTTTAATCAAAAAAAGAGCAATAAGCGCAACAAAAATGATAATGGTTCGTACAGCCATTACATACTTTGCAAACTCACCAAAAAAGTGCTTATCCAACATACTGAATACGGCACTTAAAAAAATCACTATTACCCACGAAATTCGTGTAAAAACAATTGCCCGTTGGAGGATAAAACTCCTGTATTTAGATTCAACTGATGAATCTAAAAAATAGAGAAAAAACCGATGTCTGTCCCATCTATCTATTTCCATTCTTTTCCCGAACCATTAGCTAATTAATATTTTTGTTGGATAAAATAACATAGAATCGGTTGTTAATACAACGGGGACTCTCCAGATAAAGCAAGTATAGCTTGACATTATAATACGGTCGTATTAATACACATGTATTAATTAAAATTCTGAAAGGATCACTTATGTCAGAAATCAAATCACAGAACACAAAAAACAGATTATTTAATGCAGGCATCAAAGTGTTTGCGGATAAGGGGTATCGGGATGCCACTGTTAGAGATATCTGTAAAAAAGCAGGAGCCGCCAACATCAATGCAGTTAATTATTATTTCGGGTCCAAGGAAAAATTGTACCGTGAAATTCTGAACAAGATTTTTTCTGCTTATGACCGGTTTGATCAAGATGACTGGGATAAAAAAACACCCCGGGAACAGCTCAAATCCATGATCGCAAACTTCTGCGCCATGTTATACAAGAACAATGCTTTTGCCTCGGACATTACCTCCATTTTTGTCTCCGAGATGACCCAGCCTTCACCATTCATCGAGGAGCTGGTGGATACCTATAACCGCCCGCGGATCAAGCGGCATTTAAAAATGTTTCAGGACCTTTTGGGAGAGGGTGCCACCGATGACATGGCCCGGGACTGCCTGGTGTCTGTTGCTGGACAACTGCTTTACTATAGTTTTGCATGGCCGGTTTTTTCCAGACTGTTTCCAGATTACTCCACGGATGAAAGATATGAACAATGGGCCGCCCATGTGTATGAATTTTCTTTGGGCGGCATTGAGACGATTCGAAACAAAATTTTGAAATAAAAGGAGGCGGCACATGGGAATTAAACTTGTATCACAACCCTTCATAGATAATGCTGTTAAGACAACCGGCCTGGAAGATTTCGGGGGAGACACCTTTAAACAGGGTCTTAAAGCACTGACAACCTCCCTAAACAACGATCTATACCTGACTGAAGGGAACACCGGGTATTTTGAACAGATGATCACCCAGATCCTTGTCAACCGCCTGCAGGTCACCCAGTTAATAAAAGATCACCCTGAAATCATAAACGAAAAAATCAAAAACCCCATTTTTATAATGGGACTGCCCAGGACCGGTACCACCATTACCCATACTTTGATGGCCCTGGACCCCTTGTCCCGGTTTCTGAGAAACTTTGAATCCGCTGCTGCTGTCTGTCCGCCGCCCTCCTTAATGCCCCATCAGCCTGATCACCGGATCCAGGCAGGTCACGATGCCATGGAAGGGTTGTTCTCTATGGGACCCGAGCTGCGGGGTATCAACGGCATTAATTTCATGGCCCTGGGCACGGCCGAATGCCAGAACCTCATGGCCCATGAGTTTGTCCATGCGGGCTGGAGCGCCGGATCCAGTCTTTTCGGCCATGGCAATTGGGTGGGCGACTGCGACATGGACCAGGCCTATAACTGGCACAAACGACTGCTTCAAATGTTCCAGTGGAAATCACCCAATGAACGCTGGGTGCTCAAGGCGCCCATCCACCTGTTTGGCCTGAAAAACCTTTTTAAGACCTATCCGGACGCCAGAATCATATTTACCCATCGGGATCCATTTGAAGCTATGATGTCAGGTGTCAGCATGGTTTCCCATTGGACTCAACTCACCACTGGTCAGGTGGATATCCCGGCCATAGCCGACTGGTATCCAACTCTATGGGTCAAAGGGCTTAAGCGGGCTTTAGAAGTTCGGAACAAATTGAGCAATGAACAGGTTTTTGATCTGTTCCACACAGACCTGAGCCAAAATCCAATTGGCTCGATGAAAGGAATTTATAAACATTTTGATATCCCCTTCAGCACAACAATCGAAAAACGGATGAAGGTCTGGCTGAGGGACAATCCCCGTTCAAAATTCGGCAGCCATTCCTGCAAGGCCGCGCAATTGGGACTGGACCCGAACCGGGAAAAAGAGCGGTTCAGTTTTTATCTTAAACAGTTCAATGTGAACAGAGGTGAGGCATGATACGATTTCACAAAGGTTTTTGTACAATTTTCATCAGTTTCATATTGGGTATGATTTTTTATAATCCTATATCAGTTAAGGCCGCCGACCAGGGCAGACTGGACATGATTCGGTTGAAGGGCAGTTATATGGAGATTGGTCATGCCTGGGGAAAAGCCATAAAAAACGATTTAAGGTCAAATATTGACAATCAACTTACCGGCATTGCCAGGTATATTTCCAAGGAGAAAAAAGACCTCATTTTAATGTCTAACAAATTGATCCCAGTTGCACGGGCTTATGACCCCCAATTTATGGAAGTGCTGGAGGGCATGGCAGAAGGTTCCGGTATTTCCTTTGAGGAGATTTTTGCATTGCGATCTCTGCTGGAACTGATGTTTTACTGCCACAAGCTGCCGAATATGTGCACGGCATTTGCCGCCACAGGGGATGCCACAAAAGACGGCACCACCATTATCGGACAGAATATTGACTGGAATCCGGGTACGAACATGTCACTTCTGAGAATTTCATGGCCTGGCGGAACGGAGCAGCTCAGCCTTTGTTTAGGCGGTATCTGGGAATATCCCTTGACCCGGCATCGGAACGAAGTGCCATTTGGCCTGACTTCCACACTTACCGTTTCCCTGACCCCTGGGCAGGATTTGAATAAAGTACCCCTGTCCATTGTCATGAACCGGGCTGCCCGGCAGAAACGGTTGGAGAGGGCACTATCCGTATTCGTCAATGGGGAACAGAACATGGGAGGATTTGTTTTGGCCAGTGCTGAGGATGAGATTGTCGGTATTGAACTGGCCAACAACAGCTATGAAGTCTTGTTTCCTGAAAAGCAAATGATGATGCGGGCCAACCACTATCTGACCGAACGGTTCAAATCTATGAATTTTTTTGCTAAATACTGGCCGGATTCCTATCTGCGGTACAACCGGCTCAAAGTACTTATGCAAAAAGACTGGGGCCGGATTACCCCGGAGCTGATGACAAAGAAACTGTCTGATCACAACAACAATCCAAAATCCCTATGTACACATGTGGACCAGGAAGCGGTGTTCGCTCCATCCCAGACCCTGGCCTCTGTGGTTATGGTTCCTGAAAAAGGATTGGTATATATTGCCAATGGTAATCCCTGCACGACACCATTCCTGGAATACCGGTTGAAATGATGATAACCCAGATTTCATGGCTGTCCCCAACCACACCATATGATCTTGGGCCTGGATAAAAGGATGAATTTACCCTGCCCCTGATTCAGTCCTTTCCTCTTCAATGGGATTCAGCCGTGCCGCACACAGCCTGCAGAACAGGGCATCCCGGTCATGTCCCTCTGTCAGGCATTCAGGGCAGGACTGGGTGGTCACCGGCTTGTGGATAAACCGGCCCATTTCAGAGGTCACGATTCCCGTGGGCACGGCAATGATCCCATAGCCCAGGATCATGATCATGGCTGCCAGGGCCTGGCCCACACCGGTTTGGGGGGCAATATCCCCGTATCCCACCGTGGTCATTGTCACAATTGCCCAGTATATGCTTTTGGGGATACTGGTAAACCCGTTGTCCCCTCCTTCGATGAGATACATGAAGGATCCAAAGATCACCACCAAGGTCATCACAGTGATTAAAAACACAACAATCTTCCTGCGGCTGGCTTTCAAAGCCCGACTCAGCACCGAGGCTTCCCCCAGGTACTGGACAAGCTTGAGTACCCTGAAAATCCGAAGCACCCGGAATACCCGGATGACAACCAGATATTGGCTGCCTGGCATAAAAAAAGAGATATAGGTGGGTAAAATGGCCAGAAGATCCACGATTCCAAAGGTGCTGGTCACATATTTAAGAGGCTTTTGCACACAAAAAAGTCGAAGCAGGTATTCCATGGTGAATAAAAGGGTAAAACCCCATTCCGCAGCCATAAGCCAGTCTCCATACACGGCTCTGATACCGGCCATGCTGTCCAGCATCACCACCAGAACACTCATGAGAATGGAGAAAATCAAAAGAATATCAAACCATTTACCAGCCCGGGTGTCGGCTTCAAATATGATCTCATGGAGGCGATGCTGAAAAATTGACCCCATCTGTATGTTCCTTTCCAGATAAAAACCGGGTTTAAAAAGCGCTGTGGTTCACTTGTGACCAAGGGTTCCCTTTCCTATAATGAAATCTTCGACACAAGTAAAGGATTCCGTTTAGCAGACAGAATCCCTTGACAGAGAACACCAGGTATCCATACACTACCGGCAGAACCAAAATCAACACAGGAACATAGAATGAGTGTTATTGATATTCCCTTTGAGTCCTATGAACTCAGTGTGCCGCAGATCCTGGACAAAATAGGGGCAGATGAGGTGTTTAAAACCCTGGGCTATGACAGCCTTGCCCGGGAATTAAATATTAAACTTCTGGATCTTAACCATGCCCCACTGGAGAAAAGAACGAATCCCGGCAATGAAATTTTCCCGGAGATATTTTTACCTGAAATAGCAGGAAAAAGCTATATTGTCTCCCTGCCTGTTCTCAAGGCCCACTCTTTGGCCTTTGTCACCGGCACACTGAAAAACATGATGGGCTTTGCCCCGCCCTCCCACTACTCCGGGGGCGGCTTCTGGAAAAAAGCCTTTTTCCACCACCGGATGCAGCAGTCCATCATCGATCTGAACCGCTATCTTCTCCCGGATCTTACCCTTATGGATGCCAGTGTGGGACTGTCCAAATACCATTTAGGCGGGCCTGAGTGCGATCCCCGGATCAATCGGCTGCTGGCCGGGTTTGGTTGATTTCCAGGAGGTGCTCTCGAATCCCGTCGCCATTCACATCCCTCATCCGGCGTTGTAGCTGGACCGGGATATTAATGCTTCGGTTCCCTGCATGCAGCTCTATCGATACCGAGTCTTTCAACACTTGCCATTCTTTTATTCCCGAACTTAGAATTGCCACCTCGAGGATGTCCAGGTCTACGGGGTGAGCACCCATGGCGGCTGCGTGTTCGTTCGGGTCAACCCTCAGTTCTGCTCGGACCTCTACGCTCTCTCCTTGTATCTTCCGGTCGTGAGACGGTTTTGGTTTCTTGGCACTGGCAGTGGATGCTATTCCTACTATACTTACCAAAAACAGCGTCATCACTATCGTTGCGATTGCTCTTGCTTTCATTCCATTACCCTCCTGCAACTTTAACTATTGCCAAATTCGACCTCCTCCACATCCATGATCCATCACCTCATATC
>PIVS01000220.1 GCA_003353855.1 Desulfobacteraceae bacterium | reverse complement strand
ATGAGCAGGGGAAAAAAGGAATGGTCAATGAGGGAATCTTCTATTTTCAGTACAAAGGTTTTGCCCTTGTACTGACGAATGTAGTCAAAGACCTCCCGGATGGTGTTAACACTGGCCCGGTCAGCATATCGTTGTGGTAATTGTATATTCATGTTGCATATTCTACTAATAAATGCCCGGGTCTACAATGTTTAATATGAACAAAAACAAGTAAAATGAAAAAAATTAGATTGTTAGTGTTGATTTATATTATGTTTTGCTTATCATTAAATGCAGCTTCTTTCAACATTGATTTAAATCTGGCTCTGCTTCTTCATTTACAAGGTTTTCTAAGATAGTAAAACGTCATGACTTATCGATAACGAAACGCCCAAACCCTTTTCGGCTAGGACGTTTATTTCTTTATTTCCGTGAAAGGAGATTTTTATACAGATGAATATAGGCAGAGGCTTAGGACTGCAGATGAAATAAATTGAGCAGAAATAGCGCAGGATTCTGGTTCCTCCACAAGGCGCATTAAAGGTTCAATAGCTGGCCTATCGGGCCCTTGATGCAACGCAGTAGATGGATCAAAAGACAGGCAGTTTCGTTCAAGGTATAAAATTTGCGGTCCTTGGCAGTATGCCGGAGAAGATGATTATGCCATACTGAAATCTGAACCAAGCGGCCTAACTGCTCAGCCCAGAATTATCAGCAAGATCAGAATCAACAAGAATATCAACGGGAAATATAACAACAACTTCAGCACGAATAAGAGTAAGAACGACAGATCCTACAATAAAAAAGGCAATATAGTCAAGCCCAAAACTTTTTTATACTACGGAACATGGATATCCGGGTGTATGTGGAAGGCATCTTATGGGAGGCACAGCCAGCAACCCTACTTCCGGTGCAATGAAACGGAAATCAAAGGTATGGGGGGCCTGTAAGTGCTTACAGGCGATCTATACCCAGTATTCATAGAAGAAGCCACACACACATTTGCCCATATATTTTTTAAAAATTATGATTGCAGATTATACACAGGCTTAGTTTGCCAAATAACATCATCAAGGATTCTATTTAAATACGGGTTTTGCCCCTCAAATTTAATTGCAATTCCGCTTGGTTCTGTTCTGATAAGTTTCCCTTTTAGTTTAAGCGGGGTCTTATGATTTGGGATCATAAAAACAACCTGTGCGCCCTTACCTGGTTCTAATTTTTGGGTTGTTCTGATATATACACCGCTGCCACTTATATCCCGAATGTCTGACTGAATGACTCTATCGCCCACCACAGCATCAATATGGGTATTGATCATTCGACGCTGATATCTTCTTTTTTCACCTTCCTGCAAGGATTGAAGGTCCATCCAAATCTTTTTTTGTTGATCATAGGTAAGATTCTGAACCCCATCGATAATTTCATCTAACATTCTCATAGATTCCCCCTTTCTTTCTATAAATTCTCAGCAAATTTGTTAAATTTAGACACTCACTTTGGTTTCATGAAGAAGAATCATTGAGGCGAAAAACAGCAAAAAATTGCTTTTAAATATCTGAGGTCGGCCTGGGAAACAAAACAGAACCATTAAACCTTAATGATTATATAATTTTGATGCGATGAAATCAATCAAAGAAAACCTGATTTGATTAAAAGGCATAGAAGATCGTCTTGTATTTACCTGCCTGTAACAAATTTCCAGGCAGGACTGTTATTCTCCAATATAGATTCATGGAAGCCTTAATAATTTGATTATACTACAGTACACAGAATTTAGAGATGGTAATGTTCCTGCGGGTTTTGAACAATTACGAGTCTTTAAGAAAGCCTTGGATTGCCTTCCTGAAGACGTGGAAAAAGTAAAACTTAGATCAGACACGGCGGGATATCAGCATGATCTATTAAGATACTGTGAGAAAGGAGAAAATGAACGATTTGGCAGGATTGAATTTGCAATAGGTTGCAATGTGACAAAAGCCTTTAAAACTGCTGTTGCCGAAGTCCCTGATTCTGAGTGGCAACCGATTTACAAAGATACGGGTGGAAAGCCAATGAAGACCGGTAGCGAATGGGCCGAGGTTTGCTTTGTTCCCTATTGCGCAACAGGTTGAATTTTAGTATTGAAGTTTTAATATACTCAAACACAGCTATCCGGCAAAAATCACCGGGCCTTGGGGGCCTGAGCCTTTTACCGGTTTAAAAAAACAGGCCAGGCGGCTATCATTGCAGAGGAAACAAAATTATGAACTCAGTCGATCCCCGGATAATCCACAGGAAACTAATTTTCAGGATTGTCCTAATGGGCCTTATAATCTCAATTATTGTTGGTGCCGGTGTCTGGCAGATGGAAAAAAACAGAATCGGCCAGGATATCCTGTGGAATGCAAAGGCCGGGTTAAAACACTTCAATAACCGGATCCGGACACTTTTAAATACGCCTGACAATTTAAACCCCGACCTTCTCAAGAAACAACTGGTCATCACAATGAGTGAACGAAGACAGAACCCGTCGGGGGGGTTTGTTTCCATCGGCGTATACGACCTCAGTGGGAAACTTTTGACCATGGTTACCGACGATACCTATGAATATCGTGAACTTGTCCGGGACAAAGCAGACCAAGCTGATAAAGAGATTAAAGCCGGCGATAGAATGAAGTTCAGTGTGATTCAAATTGAGGGGATTCCCCACATGCAGATCCTCTCACCCTTGAGCAATGACCTTGGGGAGTTAGCCGCCTATGGAGAAACCTTTTTTGCCGTGGCCCCTGAAACCCTGGAAAGGATCAGGACAAAGGCTGTCAAGCTTGCCGGCACCGCCATTCTCATTGTTGTGTTCACAACCTGCCTCATCTATCCTGTGGTTGTAAGACTTATCAACCAGGTCTCTTCCCTGTCGGCCAAGCTTTTTGAGTCCAACCTTGAGATGCTTAAGGTATTGGGAAGTGCAGTGGCCAAAAGGGACAGCGATACAGACTCACACAACTACCGGGTAACCATCATATCAGTAAAACTTGCGGAAAACCTCAAGCTGTCCAAGCCAAAAATCCAGCGGTTAATCAAAGGGGCATTTCTCCATGATGTCGGGAAAATCGGCATTGACGACGATATTCTCCATAAACCCGGCCGCCTGAGTGAAGATGAATTCATGGAGATGAAAAACCATGTGCCCTACGGGGTTGATATTGTGGACAAGGCAGAATGGATAAAAGAGGCAACGGATATTGTGAGGAACCACCATGAAAGATATGATGGAAACGGCTATGAAAATGGGTTAAAAGGGGACCAGATACCTGAAGTTGCAAGGATCTTCTCCATTGCCGATGTCTTTGATGCCCTGACCTCCTGCCGGCCCTATAAAGAGCCCTTTAGCTTTGAAAAAAGTATGAATATTATTCTAACCGGAAGGGGGAACCACTTTGATCCTGTTTATGTCGATGCCTTTGAAAAAATAGCATTTCCTCTGTTTGAGGCCTATGCCACAAGAGAAGACGATAAACTTAAAACCGAACTGGCTGCCCTATTAAAAGAATACTTTTACGGATAAAACAGGCAATTGAAAAGCAAAAGAGGGAAGTTTTAATAACATTACCTCCTTTATCATCAAAGTTGCGATTCAATGGGTAGAATACTCATAAAACCTATACCGAAACGTCTCCAGAAACCCGTATAAGGATCGACGTCAAAAGTGTGTTCTTTCCCATCGACCACACCGTGCCAGAGCATCTGTTCCATACCATTTTTGCCTTTTATCAGTTCCAGCCGGAATGCCATTTTTCCAATATTTTCATCAAACCAGTCGCTCATTTCAACTGCAATCTCCTTTGATGATACCACAACACCTATTTCAGTATTGTGGACCAAAGCGCGCGGATCAAGGTTCAAAGAGCCGATAAATATTTTATTGCGATCAAAGACAAAGGACTTGGCGTGCAGGCTGGCCTTGGATGAACCTTCCTTGCCTTTTTTTTCTTTACGCTGTTTCCGGGTAAGTTTCCTGTTCATCTCATATAACTCGACACCGGCGCGTAATAAGTCCTTGCGGTACTTGGAATATCCAGCATGAACGATGCCGACATCGTTGGATGACAGGGAGTTGGTCAGGATGCGTACTCGAACACCCCGTTGGGCCAACTGGGTCAAAAAGGCTGTTCCCGATTTACCTGGAACAAAATAAGGAGAAAATATGATCAATTCTTTTTCAACATTCCCCCAATAAGGCTTGAGCTGGGTGGAAAGATGATATTCGGTTTGGTCAAAATCCTTAAGGATCTTTTCCGGCTGATCATAGATGACATCTGCCTCACCCCATTTAAAAACCACCTGATTGTTTCTTATATCTTTGGCCAGGGATGAATTTTTAAGGGACTGGAGGTATTTTGAAGCAGCCTGTTGGGCGACAAATTCGTTTAACTCTTGCTGTTTCTGCCCAATTTGTTCAGGTGTTACCGGTTTGTCGTTGAGAACTGACACAGGATATGCCAGTTCGCTGTTCCAGTACTTATCAAAAGAGGTGGAGACTTCTTTTGTCACGGAGCCAATGGCAAGTACATCCAAATCCGCAAAAGCCAGGTCCGGATCGGCTTCAAAGTATTCGTTACCGATATTGCGCCCCCCTAAAATTGAAGCCTGATTGTCCACCGTAAATGATTTATTGTGCATACGTCGCGTCACTGAACCCATTCGGGTTACAAACTGCAGCATTCTGCCAGTCTTCCGGCTGAATGGATTAAATATGCGCACCTCCATGTTAGGATGACTGTCGAGTACGGCACTTCCAAGGTCTTTACCTGTAAGCCCCATATCATCCACCAGCAACCGAACCCGCACCCCCCGGTCAGCCGCCTTGAGCAGCTGGTCCGTAAAAAGAGCGCCAACAAGATCGTTGTGGTAAAGGTAGTACTGAACATCGATGCTTCGCTCTGCTTCACTGGCCAGTACTGCCCGTGCCACAAAAGCATCCAGACCATTTCTCAGGATCAGGAAGCCCGACTGTCCGGGATGGACCTTTATTTCTTCACGGAAATCGGAGCCAAGAAGGGTGCTGTCCGTATCAGTGTAGGCATAGGAAAGTGGTCTGTCAAAGTCTTTAGGCAAGGTGGAGCAACCATTTAACAAAGATAACCCCGGCACTATCATTAATATTATAATGAAATATTTTTTAAACATTTTCAGGCCTCATAGTTTATTAACCTAATTTTAATTTTCCCCAGCCCACACTCATTATTCAGTCAGGCATCGGGTCAATATTGGCACCGGCGGCTGGTGCATTTTGGCTCCCAGGAGTAGAAGAGCAGTTGCCCATGACATAAAATTCTTATGTTGTTTATTTTGTTGACAAGATTAGTAATATATTACTGATCCATATCCGCTACCTATATAAGAATAATCAAACTTGGGCAAGATATGTTTTAAAATTATCGTCTGCTGACAATTTGATTATGCCCCAAAGTTTTTTTTTAAAAAAAAGGATAGTTTTCAGATTATTGCTGGTTGCATCCAGGCCATGACAGCCAAAATGCACACAAAAGAGAAAAAGGCTTACAGGCGCATCAGCCCCGGAGTTTCTCCTTGACTTTGGCCCCTGTTTTTTCTACTTAATATAAAGTTCTTCTAACAGCCGAACTTGGCTCATCTGTTTACCCCGGGATGGAAAAAAGAATGAAATATAAAATCAAACCACTGGTAATTTTTTTGTCTGCCTTTTTCTTGATATCAGCCTGTCAGAAAGAAGACGCGCCTACCCAGGCGACGCCCCCGCCCCAGGTGGATGTGTATACGACAAAGGCGGAAGATGTTCCTATTTTTCAAACCTATGTGGGGCAGGTATACGGGGCAAAAGATATTGCTATCCGTGCCCGGGTTGAGGGCTTTTTAAATGGGATTCACTTTAAAGAAGGCTCCGAGGTTAAAGCGGAGGCCCTTCTTTACACCATTGACAGTCAGCCCTTTGAAGCCCAGGTGGCTGCCCAGAAAGGACTGGTGGCCGAAGCCAATACCCATTTAACCAAGGCCGGAAACGATCTTGCGCGGTATAGGCCCCTGGCTGCAAAAAAAGCAGTCAGCCAGAGTGATTTAGATGCGGCCGAGGCACAGTACCAGGCTGCCCAGGGAGCTTTGGATGCCGCCAATGCAAATCTTAGGGCCGTTGAGATTCAAATGGGATATACCAAAATTTATTCTCCCATCTCCGGCATAATAGGCAAAACCAGGGCCAAGGTGGGTGACTTTGTGGGCAGGGACCCCAATCCGGTAATTTTGAACACGGTGTCCAACACCGACCATATCCTGGTGGAATTTTTCCTGTCGGAAACCCAATACTTAAAACTTGCCCGGCAATACCTGGCTGAAACCGAGAAGAAAAGACAAAGGGAACTGGATGGGTCCCGGGAGATTCAGTTAATTCTGGCCGATGGCAGCCTGTACCCCCACACGGGACACGCAACCTTCATCGACCGCATGATAGACCCCATGACCGGCGCCATATTGGTCCAGGCCTCTTTTCCAAATCCCAGCGGCATAATGCGGCCGGGACAATTTGCCAAGGTAAAAATACAGATTTTTAATGCCAGGGACAGCATACTGGTTCCCCAGCGGGCTGTCACCGAACTCCAGGGGATGACACGGGTCTTTGTGGTGGATGACAAGGATACGGTCCGGGAAAGAAAGGTCACAATGGGCCCCAAGATTGACAATTTATGGTTGGTCTCCCAAGGGCTGAAACCCGGTGAAAAGATCATTTTTGAAGGCCTGCAAAAAATTGCCGACGGCGTTGTTGTAAAGCCGGTTGAAAAACAATTTCAACGCATAAAACAGGATGGGCAATAATCCACATGGGAAACTTCTTTGTCAGGCGGCCCATTGTCGCCATTGTTATCGCAATTATAATGGTCATCGTGGGAACCTTGTCACTTTTAAGCCTTCCCATGGAGCAATACCCGGATATCACCCCCCCCATTGTTGAAGTCCGCTCCAATTATACCGGTGCCAATGCCATCAATGTGGAGCAGTCCGTTGCCACCCCCCTAGAACAGCAGATCAACGGGGTGGATAACATGATTTACATGAAATCAACCAATGCCAATGACGGCAGTATGACCATTCAAACCTCCTTTGAAATTGGCACAGACCCGGATATGAATACAGTTTTTACCCAGAACCGGGTGGCCGCAGCCACGGCCAAACTGCCCGAAGAAGTCAAGCGCCTGGGTGTCACCACGGAAAAATCTTTGCCCAATATCCTTATGCTGGTCACCCTGACCGATGAGAATGAGGAGTATGACCAGACCTTTTTAAACAACTATGCCCTCATCAACATCAAGGATGTGCTGGCCAGGACTAAAGGCATCGGCCGGGTGAATGTCATCGGGGCCAGCGATTATTCCATGCGGATCTGGATCAAGCCGGACCGGCTGGCCCAGATGGGTATCACCGTCCCTGAGATCATCGACGCCATCCGGGCACAAAATATCATCGTGCCAGGGGGAAAATTCGGGGCGGAACCGGCACCTGTGGGAACTGAATTCACATACACCGTCCGCCTGCCCGACCGGCTGCAGTCGGAAAAAGAGTTCGGAGAAATTGTTATCCGAACCACTGAGACAGGCTCCCAGGTCAAGATTAAGCATATTGCCCGGGTGGAATTGGGGGTTGAATCCTACCAAACCTTCACCCGCTTGAATGAAAGCGCCTGTGCCATTATCGGCCTTTACCAGGCCCCGGGTTCCAATGCCGTCCAACTGGCTGAAGATATCAAGGAACAGATGGCC
>PIVS01000219.1 GCA_003353855.1 Desulfobacteraceae bacterium | reverse complement strand
CCGCTTTGGCAGTTGGATATAATATCCTTTGGTCCGCCGTCATGGGTAGCCACAATGGGCAGGCCGCAGGCAAGGGATTCAAGAAGGGTCAGACCAAAGGGCTCTGTCAGGGCAGGGTTTACAAAAACCCCTTTTTTTTTGGCGGCAATGCGATAAAGTTCAGGCACTTCATGTTCAAAATCATGTTTTTTCGGGATGGCCATTTTCCCGTAGAGATTATATTTGTCCATCAATAGCAGCATCCGGGTCAGCACATCCCGTTCATTGTCCTCTTTTTGGGAAATGTCCTTTCTTATGCCGGCAAAAATCGCCAGGTTTGCCATGGCCTGAAGTTCATTATCCTCCCCATATGCCTTGATCAACCCCTCGATATTTTTCCGTTTGTCCGGGCGGCTTAATGCCAGGATTATGGGTTTGTCCGGGTATTGAAAAAACCGGTCCAGCTCCCGGGTGACCGAGGCATTGGCAAATAATGCCTCTTCTTTTTCGCTGTTATCGGAAAAGGTGTCGTGGTAATAGGGATGAAACTTTTCAATGTCGATCCCCGGCGGGATCACCTGGTATGTCGGCAGGGTCCGGCTGCGATACAAACCGTACTGGCCTTGAATTTCCTGGTTGGTGCTGGTGATGATTAAATCAACGCATTTTAGGATACCTTCCTCCATATCAATCCTGTGATCTATTTTCAGCTTTTTATTAATATCATTACTATCCATGCCCTGTTTAAGAAGTTGTTCTTTTTTGGACCGTCCCAGGGAATGGCCCGTATACACAAAGGGTATTCCGAAAAATCGTGCCAGTTCCCGGCTAACATAGCCGCCATCAGCATAATGCCCATGGACAAGATCCGGAACTTGTTTTTCCTGTTGGATGAATTTTATGGTCTTGTCCACAAATTCATCCAACAGGGGCCAGAGTAATTCTTTTCGGATATATTTGCGTCCCCCGCATTGGATCCTTATAATGCGAAACTTATCATTGATTTGTTTTGTGTGTTGACTGTAATCGGCAGAGCAGGCTTTATCCCGGATCAGCCGTGTAAAAAGGTCCACTTGTTTAACCTGGCTGTTTTGGGACAGGGTATTACACAATTCAATTACATACTTGATCTGACCACCTGTGTCTGCATCATGGCCCAGTTCCATATTCTCAGCCCTGAGCAGCCCATGGATACTAAACATCTGAATATGAAGTGGTTTGCCAGTATCCATTATTTTTTGAGTCTCCTTTTGAATTTTTGGTAAATATCCTTATCGGGTAGTGCCCCCTTGAAACCGCAGATATTACCTGCAAATTCCCGTGCCAGCTCCATGGCGGCTGCATCGGAAAGGCCGGAAAGCTGCCCGGCAACCGCCATGGCCGCATAGGCATCGCCTGCCCCCACTGTGTCTATGATAGGCTGGTCTTTGGTTGCCGGAGCTTTGTGGCACCTCTTTTCAGTGAACCACTGGCTGCCCAGTTCCCCCAGGGTAAGAATCACAAGGTCCAGAGAATGGGTTTTTATCAGCTGGGTCACCTGTTCCTCAAGGGTCTGTTTTCTTTCCTTGTTGCATATCTCTTCAAGTTCCTCCTGGTTGAGCTTTAGAATATCTGCTGCCCTAAGGGATGCCTCAAGAGAGGTCTTTGTATAACAACCAGGCCTTAGATTGATATCGCAGAATCCCACAGCTTTTCCCTGTTTTTTTGAAAGTACTTTCTGAACCAGGTTTGCGCCATTTTGGGTGCGCTGGATCAGAGTCCCAAAATAGAGAAGATCCCATGGGCTGTGACAGAGTGCTTCCATGCGGGCATCAAAGGCAATATGATCATAGGCTGTATCGGAAATGATGGAGAAGGTATGGCTTCCATCATTATCCAAGGCAATGGTGACAGTGCCGGTAGCATGATCCGTATCCCTCTGGATATCATTGGTATCAAATTTGTTTTGTTCCAGAAAATCCAGGATTTCTTTTCCATGGGTATCATTGCCTACCCTGGAAATAAATCGTACCGGGAACCCCAGACCTTTCAGGTGAAAGGCAAAGTTAAAGGGGGCACCACCGATTCTCTTATAGGTAGGAAAAAGATCAAATAAAATTTCGCCTAGTACTAAAATCATGGTGATCTTCAATTTACAATATGCAAGAAAGAAATTTTGGATTAAATTCTTTCTTTAGGGTCAATAAATGGAAAGAATATTATTACTTTGTTAGTATAGACCATTTAATTGGCCTGGGTCAAGCATTGAGTAGTTTCCTCGATATTTAGTTAAATAAATTCGATCTGGATTTATAAATTCTTAAGAAAAATTACTATAGATTACTAATATATGAGTAACACAGCCTATCTATCTGTATTTCCAGGAATTAGCCGTTAATAGGATATAATTCATTTAGTGCTTGACTTTTGTCGACAATTCTATATTCTTACTGCGTTTGCGCTGTTGTATGTGAAGCGCTTATGTTTCATTACTATTAAGTGTATATTCCAAAAAAAAATGGTATTGCATAACAGTTTGAAACTTGTATTCTTTTTTTATTACAATAGGAGATTGCCAATATGGCTAACGGTACTGTAAAATGGTTTAACGACTCGAAGGGTTTTGGTTTTATTGAACAAGAAGACGGCGGAAAAGATGTGTTCGTACATCATTCCGGCATTAATTCAACAGGTTTTAAATCTCTGAATGAAGGGGACCGCGTTTCATTTGATATTGAAGAGGGACAGAAAGGTCCTGCTGCAACAAATGTAACTGTGATCTAGTTAGCCGTTTTACTTAGCTAAAAAGTCATCTTGGTGACTTGAAAAAATAAAAAGGTCCCTGAACAATATCCTGTTCAGGGACCTTTTTTTATTCCTTGTCAGTGCTAGAAGGATTCTGGTATTAAAGGACATGTAAAAATTTGATGAACTATTGAAATATTTCCCTACGAGGACAATTTAAGATGAGATGTGTTTTTGTGTTTTTTATGTTGCTGGTATTGAGTTCCGATGTGTTTGCGGCATCGGTGTGTACCCATGTTGATAGGGACTGGCTTGCCAAGCAGGTTCCCCCCCTGCCCGGGGAAGCAAAAATTGTTTATAAAAAGGAGCAGGGTGTATTGTGCGAAGTTGTCCTGGCCATGGATGGGAAACTTGTACCCCTCTATGTCGGGAAAGATTTTGTGCTGGTTGGAAAGCTTTTCAGGGATAAAAAATTTATTACCGGGGAGACCATTGATGCATTAAAGGATGTTGCCAGCAGGGAGCGTATAGAGGCCAATGAGAAAAAGGCCCTTAAGAAGGAGAAACGGAAGGCGTATTTCAAGCAGAATCTCAAGGTGTTAGAGGATTTAACCCTGTTTTCATTTAAACCGGCTAAGGCCGACAAATTTTTGTATGTGGTCACAGACCCCAACTGCTACTACTGCAAGGAACTGATGCCGGATCTTGAGATGCTTGCCATGGAGAATCACCTTGAAATCAAGGTGATTGTGTTTCCGGTGCTGGGTCCTAAAAGCCGCAATATGGCGGTCCAGGCTATTTGTGAGAAGTATTCCTATGAAGACTATGAACAGATTCAATATCAACCGGATACACCCGGGTGCTCCCAGGCAGATCTTTTACTGAAAAAAACCATGCCTTTTTTCTCAGGTGCCGGTCTTTCCGGTGTCCCGGTTGTGATATCAGGGGATGGCACCTGGGTGGTGGAGGGCAACGATATCGCCCAGGTAAAGCAGCACCTTGGCCTGGCTTCCGATGACGGGTCCGGGGGGAGTGCAGAGGGTCCTCAGAATCAATGACGCATTGAATTATTCAGTAAGCCCCAGTTGTCTGGCCTGGTCCCAGACCCTTTTGGCCAGCCGTGCCGTGGCAAGGTCCACCATCTGTCCGTTAACAGCAATCGCACCTGAGGGCCCGGCAACAGTCATTGCATCCAGGATTTGTTTTGCCCGCCCAATTTCTTCCGGTGCCGGACTAAAGGTTTTATTCACAATCTCAATCTGATCCGGGTGGATTACCCATTTACCGTCACATCCAAGGGCCGCTGCCATGGCAGCGGACTTTTTCAGCCCCCTGGGGTCCTTAAAATTGCCAAAGGGGGCGTCAATGGCCAGAAGCCCATGGGCTTTTGCCGCCATCACCATCCGGCTCATGGGGTAATGCCATCGATGGCCGGGATAGAGTTCGACTTCATCATCCCCGTGGCCGGAAATGGAGGTCAGTTTGGCACCAATGGATGCAGTATAATCCGCAATGCCAAAGGAAAGAGATCTTAGCCGCCTGTCTGCCCGGGCAATGGAAGTTACCTGTTCAAGGCCAGCTGCGGTCTCAATGGCGGCTTCAATGGCGATGGGTTGGTGGAATTTTTTTTCCATCTCTATTCCGTCCAGAAGCCGGGCAATAAAATGAATGTCTCCGGCATGGCTAACCTTGGGAATGACTATAAAATTAATTGCCTGGCCTGCAGCCTCGATCACCTGGATGACATCCTTGTAAGCAAAGGGGGTATCCAGGGAATTGATTCTAAGGGCCAGGGTTTTTCCCTTCCAGTCCAAGGTGAGAAGGGCATTGGCGACGATCTCTCTGGCAATGATTTTTTTATCTGCCGGCACACTGTCTTCAAGGTCCAGCATGACAATATCTGCCGCACTGGCTGCAGCTTTCCAATGCATTTTATCCATGTGCCCCGGAACGGAAAGTATCGACCTGCCGGGTTTCATTGGTACTGTTTTTTTAGTCAATTTATGTTTTATTCTCCTGTGTCGGACTGAAACCTTGGGAGGATACCGCCCACAACCGGTTCATAATACCGGTAAAGGGTCTTTTCCCCCAGCAATCCATCTATCTTATGCTGGATGGTCTGGCGCTCCTGACTGTGCATCCATTTGTTCCAGTCTTCCAGGGTATGCCAGGTGCTCATGATCAGATACTCCCCATCACAGTCCAGACAGCTAAAGGTCTGGTCTGTGAGAAACCCAGGCTGAACAGTAGCCCTGGATCTGAGCTGCACGATAAAAGGGGCCAGTTGGGCTGCCATGGTTTCATCTTTAACCAATCGTTTGATAATAATGGAAACGGCCATAATGCACTCCTTTTTTAAAAGACAATTAATGGTGATAAAAATTGACAGGACTGCGGTAAAAAGAATCGAAAAATACCACTGCTGCAGAACTTGACCATCCAGTTTCAATCTCAATTTAGTGTTATTCGTGGTGCCAGTCTATCAATTTGTCTGATTTATTGTCAAATTATAATAAAAATATTCTGAAAATAAATATTTATTTTGTGGCAAGCTATAAAGCTAAGGATAAAAAAATACAGGTAAAGTAATTTACAACACAAGGTGTCTCTGGTATGTTTTATATTGTTCAGGTTATGTGGACCTCTCTTATTCTGATTTATAGATTCCATATCGCTCTTTTGGTTTCATCTCTGATCTCGGTTTAGTTTATGATTTTCCATTGATCTATGCTGCACTTTTTTTTTGCATTGCTCTAACAATTTTAAATTTATCTGAAAGGAGGACAGGATGCCGGTTAACATATTGATACCCTATAATTTTACCACCAATGATGATATTGCTGTTGATTTTGTTGGGCAGCGGTATGCGAAAAGAAAAGAGGTTGACATTACATTGTTTCATGTCTTTACCCCTGTCCCTGAAATTGATCCCCGCAACAATCCCATCATGGGCAAAGTGATCCAAAACACTTCCTACCTGCGGGTTCAGCAGGAAGGGGAGAAACAGGCCATGGAAGCAGCCAAGCTGGCACTTGTGAAATACGGGTTTGACGGCCATCATATCCATTGCTTATATCGACCGGTACGACAGGATATTGCAGATGATATTATCCAGCTTTGGAAGAGGGGAAAATTTGATGTGGTGGTTTTGAATCGAAATCCAGGCAATATTCTAAATTACTTTAGCAGAAGTATTTCAAAAAGAGTGACCCGGCAAGTTGAGGGGGGGGTCGGGGTCCATATTGTAAATTAAAAAAAATGGGAACACCATCAACAACTACAGGAGGCGTGCATGCCAAGTGGTTACAAAATAGACCTTGAAAGATATAAATTAATTGTGGAAACTGTTTTCGATGCAAATAACCCTTCTATAATGGGCTCCCAGGTCACCCAATTGCTGGTCTCCACCATGGGGGTGAAAGGGGCCAGTATTTTCGTGGTAAACCCGGGGACAGAATCTCTGGAAGTTCTTGCCATGGAAGGATTGAGTCTGGAATATGTCAATAAGGGTCCCATCCTGGTTGACAAGAGCATAAAGCTTTCGTCAAATCTTAAATCCGTGATCATAACCGATACAAAAGGCAGTGATCTCTTGCAATACCCTGAGAAAGCGCAAAAAGAAGGTATCCGATCCATTGTTTCCCTGCCAGTTAATTTAAAGGGGAAAATAATTGGTGCTTTGAGAATTTATCATTCAGAACCATGGGAAATATCAGACCGGGAGTTGTCGTGTCTCCGGTTGTTGACCTTGAATATTGGCATGGCATTGCGTTATTTCAGGCTGTCTGCCGTTGTTCAGTGTACAAAAGACCTGTTGGATGAAATTCATCCAATCTGGCTTTAATAGGACCAGATTACACAAAAAGAGGACCACACAAAAATAAAGTCACACAAGACCCAGATCAATTGCCTTGATTACCTGTTTGGCTTCCTCAAATCCATGGTCCTTGTCCAGGGCAGCCTGGAAATAGGTTTTGGCTTTGGTGGTATTTTTCATGTCCAGGTAGAGTCGGCCGATATTGTAATAAATATAGGGTTCCTCCGGATGGACTTTCAATGCTTTTTTGTATTGGTGGAGGGCCTGCTCCACATCTCCTTTTTTTCTATGGAGAACCCCCAGGGTATTAAATACGTTTAGGGATGTTGACCCGGCTTCAAGTACCTCATTGAGAATTTCTTCGGCTGACCCTAATTTGTCCGTATCCATATATATTTCTGCTGCAACCTGGAGGCATTCCTCTGACTTTTGGGCATCCCCAAGTGCCTTGTAAGCTCTTCCCATGGCTTCATAGGCTTTGACAAAAAGCCTGTCCAGCTGGGTGGCCTTGGAAAAGGCTTCAATGGCTTCACTGTGCTGTCCCTGGGAGGTCTTTATATATCCGATGTTAAAATAGTATTCAGGATTTTCCTTCTGGTTAACAAGGGATTTAAACACCTCAAGCGCCTTGGTGAAATCCTGCTTTTCAATGAGATCAATCCCCTTTTCCAGGCTTTCTTCTACCTGGGCTACCACAGGGTCTTTGATTTTTCCAATGGCCTGGGAAAGTTTGATTTTCATGCTTTCCCCGTTATAGGGAATCACAAAAAGACCGGTCACGCCGATTTGTCCTGCCCGAATCACCTTTATTTTGTTAAAGGCATCATCGGTGAGGAAAAAGGGCAAATCTGCCGCTGATTCTTCCCTTCGAAGGATCTTCAGCAGGGCAAGCCCGGACATTTCTTCCATTTCATAGGAAGAGATGACACAGTCGACTTTTTTCGATTTTAAAAATGCCCACGCATTTCCTCCGCCTTGGACGGACAGTATTTTGTCATACCCGATTTCTTTTAAGGTCTGGGTCAGATCTTTTTTTTCTTTTTCATTTTCACTGACCAGGAGTATTGATTTATCTTGCATCTGTTTTCCTATAATCTGTCCAGCAAGGGACGGTTTCTGCCAGGGTCTCCGAGGCGCCCATATGGCGTAACAGACCTGGCTGCCAGGTGTTGCTTAATTTCAAATACGGCCTCTGTATCATGTTCATCAGCCAATTGGAAAAAATACAATCGC
>PIVS01000775.1 GCA_003353855.1 Desulfobacteraceae bacterium | reverse complement strand
GTCACCACGGGCATATCTGCTTTTTCAAGGATCTGGGGCTGGGTAAAAACCGCCAGAAACTCCTCGGATGTCAGATCCAGTTTTTTACGCATGGTCAAAATATCATAGGGGGTGAGCATGATATCAATGCCCCGGCAGCAATCGGTAAAACATTTAACACCTTTGTGGCACTTGAACTGGAACCTGCTTTTCAGGCTCATCTGTTCAGGTGGTATTTCAGATGTTTTCTTTATATCATCATTCATTGGTTGATCCTCATCAATTTGTAACAGGTCGCTTAAAGGTGTGGACTATACAAAAAAGATATAATAATGTCAACCGGATAGCAACAAGATTACTTTAAGGCGTATGTGAATTCAGGGTTCCTAGGACCTTTAAAAAATGATAATAAGGGCTGCTCTAATAAAAAAAAAAAGATATCTAATACATGGCCTTTATGGTGATCTGCGAGCCTGCCAGTATTTTATTTTTAAAACCACTTTAATAAAACTAAGGAGTATGGAATATGAAAATTTGTTTCCCCGTAGAATCAGACAATGGGCTGACCAGCACTATTTTCAGTCATTTCGGATCTGCCCCCTTTTTTGTTGTGTATGATTCAGAGGACAAGTGTGTTTCCACCATCAACAACCAGGACCTGGGACATATCCACGGCCAGTGCAACCCCATGAAAGCCTTGAACAACAAGATGATGGATGCCATCATTGTGGGCGGCATCGGCGGCGGCGCCATCACCGGCCTCAACAACATGGGCATCAAGGTTTACAAGGCGGTCAAGGGAACCATCCAGGAAAATATCGACCAATTCATGGGTGATGACCTCATGGAAATGACCATGGCCCATACATGCGGCGGACACATAGGCGGCTGCGCCCACTAGGCCGGACACGGGCCCAACCACCCCGGCAATCGTACCTGTCACCGGCAGCACCAGGGGATGGGTATTCCGCTAAATCTCAGCCCCTCGTCCCGGGTGGCTGAGAAGCGCAAACAGCAACATTCATACTGGCAACCTCTCCAATTTGTTTAATGCTTAATTATGTGGTCGCATTTTCATTAATTTCAATTGCAATGGAAAAGTAACCGTTTTCTTTACACCATCCCAAGGCTTCAAACTAATTTGGTATGTGCATTATATTGCACTGCTTTTCAAGTTTTCTGGAAAAAACTATATGATTTCCCAGTCCAAAGTGAACGCGGTTTCTTCTCTTGTCATCGCTCTTCTCTTTCTGGGGCTCACCCCTTTTCCACAACGATTATCCGGTTCTATCACGGGCAGTACTCGCCATGATTGTTTGCCTGGTTTCGGTCCGGAACGCAGTCATATTCAGTTATAGCAGGTTCCATAATGCCTATCCGGTTTTGTGGAGACAGTTCCATCTTTTGAGTATCTACCTGATCATGGTATCCGGCATCACCTCGGCATCCACCACCTCTTTTGCTCCCCGGCATAGACCCGGATGTGCAGCAGCGGATCTTTGAGCCGTTTTATACCACCAAGCCGCCGGGCAAGGGAACCTGTTTTTCCATCTTGCTTCCCTTTGAACAGGCAACCGAAACCAAAGCCTCGATGATTCATGGTACAAAGGGCAAGCACATAAAATTAGTTTGACATCTAAATCTCTTTTGAATAGAAAGGCAGAGAACGTATAATTTGCCCTATCATTCTGGAGACGGATACGCTATTCCCATTATTCTATTCAGACAGCCATAATCCAAGGAGTTGTTATGAAGATCAAGAAAGCAGTTTTCCCGGTGGCAGGACTTGGCACCCGATTTCTCCCAGCCACAAAAGCCATGGCCAAGGAGATGCTCCCCGTGGTTGACAAACCACTTATTCAATATGCCGTGGAAGAAGCCTTTGATGCCGGGATTGAACAGATTATTTTTGTGACCGGCAGGGGTAAAAAAGCC
>PIVS01000774.1 GCA_003353855.1 Desulfobacteraceae bacterium | reverse complement strand
AATATTTCATTTCAAAACAGGCTGGGAACCGACCAGCTGACCACCCAGAATAAGATCATGGCCCGGGCTGTTGAGGGGGGCATGTTTGATGCCCTTGCCATTGGAGATAATGATACGGTAAGAACCCAGTTTAAGCGGCTCAACGAAAAAATCACTGGGTTTAAAGTTTTTGTCTATGATTTTAATGGGATTATCTCTTTTAGCTCAGATATCAATTCAGTGGGAAAACCTATTAAGAATTATTTGGATGAAGGAGCAAGTCAGGATCTTATCTCCATGTTGGAAACCGGTAACGCCTCGGACATCTCCTTCCATTCGGCTCTGGGGGGGGAGGCTTTTGTCATGGAAAATGACCCCATCCTCAATGAATCCAGATGTTTCCATTGTCATGGCCAGAAAAGGAAGGTGTTGGGGGGGATTTCCGTATTCTCTTCCATGGCCTCCATGAACACGAGTATCCAAAAGGGGAAAAATACAAGTATCCTCATCGGGGTGACAGGCCTTTGTGTTATTATCCTTTTTGTGTGGATGTTTTTTCATTTTCTGGTAAACAAAAAGGTATTGCTGGTCCTGGATGCCACCTCCCGGATGCGTGAAAAGGATTTTACCCATGAATATACCATTGAAAGGGGTGATGAAATCAATCATATCCTTTCCAGAATAAACCTGGTCACCCAGGAACTTCGCCAGACCATTCAGCAGATAGTGGATAATTCCGGCACGATTTCTTCTTCTGCAAATCAATTGAGTGGGATTGCAGATAATTTGAACGGTTCCAGCCGGGAAGCATCTGAAATGACCAGCAGCGTATCGGCGGCAGCCGAAGAAATGAGCGTTGGTAACCAGTCCATTGCAGCTGCCATGGAAGATTCCACACAGTCCCTGAACGTAATTGCCGCCGCCGTGGATGAAATGAGCGCTACCGTCAGTGAAATTGCCAAGGGGTCTGCTGAGTCAAAACAGATAAACGATCAAGTGGTGGCTGCCTTTGACAGCATTCTTTCGGCGGTTGAAGAGTTGGGAACCCGGGCCAATGATGTGGATGAGGTAACCGACGAGATTCGGTCCATTTCCGAGCAGGTTGCCATGCTGGCCCTCAACGCAAAAATTGAAGCGGCACGGGCAGGGGAGGCGGGTAAAGGGTTTGCCGTGGTCGCCCATGAGATTACAGATCTGGCCACTGAAACCAGTCAGTCTACCATTGAAGCCGATAAAAAACTGGCCTGGATCAAGACCACCTCCAAGGAATTGATAGATAAAGTGACGGGTCTTGCCGGTATTGTTCGAAATTCCGATGATGCCATATCAAGCATTGCCACCGCAGTGGAGGAACAGAATGTCACTACATTGGAAATTGCAAAAAATATCAATGAGGTGTCAGAAAAAATATCCACTGTCAACCAGAGCGTGAACCAGGGTGCCCAGGTGGCCTCTGAGATTGCCCAGGACATCACCAGGGTGCAGGATGTTTCTGTCCAGGTTCAGAAGAACAGCAGCAGTCTCAATGACAATGCATCGGCATTGAGCGAAATGGCGGAAAAGTTTCTGGCCTTAATGAAGCAGTTCAAGGTGTAGAAATGCATAGAGGAAATGAATTTCCAGTACAGCCATGGAACCCCACATTTAGAAGAGCAGTTGAGGGGGGGGACTGGACCCGAAAAGGACCATACAGATAGGTATCAGGGGGGGCTGCAAATTCAGAAGAATGCTGGGAGTTCGGACCAAAACATGGGATTCAAATTGTCTATACTGAGAAATTTTGAGCACAGGGTGTTGAATACAGTCGGTGCGGATATTGTCGAAGTATCCCCTCCTTTTGACCAATCAGGTAACACCGCCTTATTTGATTTGATCAGGTCAGGCCTTTTCCCACCCCCTTGGTGATTTCTTCCAGAATTTTTCCGGCCATGTCCCG
>PIVS01000773.1 GCA_003353855.1 Desulfobacteraceae bacterium | reverse complement strand
GGGCATTTTTCAAGGGTGTTGCCGTAATAGAGGGAGTGGGTCTGAAGAATCCCCTCACTGTTCACAAGAAAGGCGTCACTGTTCCGTTCAAGCCCCATACTGGAAATAAGGTTGTCAAAAAAATCTGTATCAATGGTTGCCCTTAACACCCAGGTCTCGCCGTCATCCCTGAGAAGTTGAACCGCAATGACAATGTGGGGATATTTTCTGTGCCCCAAAAATACATTGCTGATATATTGCCCTTTGATCCGTGTTTCCTGGAAAGAAATTTGCTCTGAATAGTTTTTACCAAGCAGGGAATAGGGGCCGGCATAACTGACCAGGTCGCCTTTGGCATCAATCAGTCCTATATCTACAAACCCGTATTTTTCTTTTTTTAATGAAGTTAGAATTTTTTGAATTATCTGTTTATTGGTCAGATTTTCTAAGCTATAGGTGGTTGAAATAAACCGTATGATGGCAAGCCGTTGATCCATGAAAATTTCAAAGGAATGCCGGGTTTTTTCCGTCATGGCGTAAAGGGGGGCCATGATCTGATTTCTCAGGTGGGTTTTGTATTGAAAATTATTGATGATGAGCATGCAGGTCAGAGGGATAATGGTGATCAAAAACATGATGACGATAATGTTTCGATTCAGTTTTGTATAGCGGTTTTGGGGCGTTTTTTTAAAAAAAAATGTAAAATTTCTCAGTTTTTTAAACACGTTTTCCTTCCACTATCCTGTCGGAAAGAATATCCCCGGAAGCCAGGGTGTTTTCCTGCCAGTTTTTGAAGGCCACTGTACAGTTTCCCACGACTGAATCAAATACATCAATTTTTTTCCATTTCAGAAATTGATAGTATTCCTCTTCAATGCCGCCGCAAATCAATGTGTTGATATTTTCCGACAGCAGAAGATGACACAGTTCATCGGCGGAAGATCTGGGAAGGACAATGGACTTTTTTTCTTCAATAACTAGGTTGTTGGAGATCAGGATAATTAAAACTTCAGTGGTCAGGTCAAAGCGCGGTGCAATACGGTTCTGATGAACCGTGATGGTTATTTTATGTATCACAATAAACAAGATTCTCCCAATGCTTAAGAGTTGGGCAAGGGTATGTCTTTTAATCAGCTTTCTGTTTCAATTGGTATCATAATGATTCAATGAAGTACATATGTTTTTGAGAATCAGGGGTCAATTTTGTATTGTTTTATTTTTCTCCACAGGGTGCTTCTGCCCCATCCCAGAACCTTGGCCGCTTCGCTTTTTTTGCCCTTGGTCTGTTTTAGGGCATCCAGTATCATTTCCCGCTGGACAGAAGACCATGTTTCAGTATTTTTTATCATATGGTCCTCCATTGATGCGGGGTCGGGTGGTGAAGGAAGCCGGGCTTTTTTTAAACTAGACAAAGGGTCGGATGGTTTGGGGTCATGGACAGGGTCCGCTGGATCGAATAGATAAGAGGGCAGGTTATCAGGTTCTATCGTTGAGCTGTTTGCAACATTGACGGCATATTCCACAATGTTCTTTAATTCCCGTATGTTGCCTTCATATCCATAGCTCATAAGCTGCATCAAGGCGGTTTGGGAAAATCCTTTTAGTTTTTTATTAAGCTGCCTGGTATAGTTGATGAAAAAATAGTCCAGTAATAGTCTGATATCGCCTTCCCTTTCCCGCAAGGGGGGCAAATGGATTCTTGCAACATTCAGCCTGAAAAGAAGATCTTTTCGGAACAGGCCTTGTTTTACCATCCGTTCAAGATTTCTATGGGTAGCGGCAATGATTCTCACATTGGCATTAAATCCCTTGGTGCTGCCCAAAGGGAAAATAATCTTGTCATCCAGAAAGGTTAACAGCTTTACCTGGAGGGAAAGGGGCAGGTCACCGATTTCCGTTAGAAACAGGGTGCCGTTGTGGGCCAGTTTGAACCGTCCGGGTTT
>PIVS01000009.1 GCA_003353855.1 Desulfobacteraceae bacterium | reverse complement strand
ATCCGCGACGGAGCGAAACCGCTGCCATTGCCGATATCCATCTGGCCCTGCGGCCGGGCACCGATGCCCTGCTGATCAAGGCCATGATTGCCATTATTCTGGAAAAGGGCTGTGAAAACCAAACCTATCTGGATGATCATGTAGCAGGCTGGGATCAGGTCCGGCCCTGGTTTGAGAATTTTGATGCCGGAAGGGCGGTTGAAGTATGCGGCCTGGAATACGATACGGTTTTGGAATTCTGCCGTCTCATGGCGACCAAACGCTGGAGTTTCCATCATGACCTGGGCATTTACATGGGCCGCCACTCCACCCTGAACTCCTACTTCCTTTATATACTTGGGGCGGTCTGCGGGGTGTTTCAGACGCCGGGCGGAAATTTTATTCCGGGCATGGCCATGCCCATGGGCTTTCATGCCGACGAACGGAATCCGAAGGTCTGGCGGACCCTTGCCACGGGCATGCCGCCGGCAGCCGCAGGCTCTTTCCCACCGGCGGTCATGCCGGAAGAGATCCTGTCCGATCATCCGGAACGACTCCGAGCCGTGTATGTCTCTGCCTGTAATCCCCTGCGGTCCTATCCGGACACCACTGCCTATGAAAAGGCATTCGGCAGTCTGGATCTGCTGGTGGTCAATGATATTGTCATGAGCGAGACCGCCCGTCTGGCACATTATGTATTGCCCTGCAGATCCTTTTACGAAGCCTGGGACACCACCTTTTTCCCCTGGACCTATCCGGAAATCTTTCTGCAGCTGCGAAAGCCTGTGGTTCCGGTGCCCGGAGAGTGCCTGGAGGCGGCCCAGATCCATACGAAACTGGCCGATCGTCTGGGACTTATCCCGGAAATCCCCGATGCCCTGTACGAGGCTGCCAAAGGGGACCGCCTGACCTTTGGCGGGGAACTCATGACCTGGGCCTCCAAGGAACCGCGGGCATTCAAGGCCATGCCCTTTGTTCTGGCCAAGACCCTTGGCGCAGCGTGGGACAGTGCGGCCAAGGCGGCCCTGTGGGGACTTCTTATGACGGCACCTGAACAATTCAAGAACCATGGTGCCCGCGCCGGATTTGAACCGGATATTTTCCAGGGCGACAAGATGTTTCAGGCCCTGATCGATACCCCCCAGGGACTATGGGTGGGCAAGGTTGATACCGAAAACCCCATGGCTGATATCAAGACGGAATCCGGGAAACTGGAGATTTATATTCCGGAACTGGCGGATCAGGCCTTCGATCTGAATCCCGGGGACGAGGCCCGGGACCTTGAAATGCCGGGCGAATTCCCCATGGTTCTCAATGCCGGCAGGCATTCCCGGTTCAATATGAATTCATTGATGCGGAATCCTGCGTGGAATGACGGCAAACGGGACTGTACCATTGCCGTAAATCCTGCTGATGCTGAAGCACTTGGGCTTAAAGACGGGCAGCCGGCAATTATCACCACAGCCGCAGGCAGTGAGACAGGAGAGATTCAGGTCAGTGAGCAGGTGGCCCGGGGTATGGTGCTGATCCCCCATGGATTCGGACTCAACTACCAGGGCAAGGTCCACGGCATTAATGTGAACCGGCTCACCCTGAATACCCACAGGGATCCCATAGGCACCCCGCTTCATCGGTTTGTGCCCTGCCGGGTGGAAGCCGCCTCTTCTGAATAAAATGAATAGACAAGGAACCCCCATGAAAACGCCTAATCCTGAATTTATCAGGGCCTTGAAACAGGTGGTCAACACCAGCCCCTATCCCCATCACATGCACATGTCCCTGGCGGAAATCAGCTATGATAATGCTGAGATTGCCATGGATCTCCACCGCTGTCATCTCCAGCCCTACGGCATTGTCCACGGCGGGGTTATTGCCACACTCATTGACACGGCCACCTTCTGGGCCGGGTTTTTACGTGTGTCTGAAGATGCGGGACTCGTGAATGTTGATCTCAAACTCAACTATTTGAACTCCGTTGTGGAGGGCCGTCTTACCGCAGAGGGCCATTGCATCCGGCCGGGGAAAACAATTTCCTATGCCGAGGCAAAGGTTCTGGATGAGGCCGGCAATCTCATTGCCCACGGCACCTCTTCGCTCATGACCCTGCCGGGCAAGGGCATGAAAATGGATTTGCCTAAGTTTATTTAAGAGCAGCGAGAGACGCGAGAAGAGCTGGAAAAGCGAGAAAAGGGAAATAACCGTTGGAACTATTTAAATGTAAAAATCTGAATTCCCTCTGACAGGTGTTGTCGCAAATTCATACTGAAAAATTCTACAGCTGAATCTCATTAATGATGCACGTATGTGTAACTCTCCAACGATCAACTTATATGTGTAATGAACATATGTTTTAGTGGATACTTTTCTGTGTATTATCTTTACAGTTGCAATTTTCGGTGTGGTATTGATACTCTCCAATTAACTGTATTCGTGAGGCAGAAATGGTATCTATCTATAAACTGACAAATAAATCAATAATGATACCGTGCTTCCCTCCACGGATAGCAGCAATATCTGCCCCGATACGATCAACGGTCCCTGCACAACCACCCAGTGGGGAAATCCGGATACCCACATCGCCCCCCCCTTCTTCCCCGGACATTTCGGCCCCGCCTGGGGTATGTAGCTTGGATATCTATTGGTAATAAAGGACCCTACCACATACCAATTGAACAAGGTGTCCGAATTGATTTGACGACGTGCAGCCTGGTTTTACAGGCCTTTTTTCAGGATCCAGAGACATTTTTTCTCTGGCTTGTTTATGGGGTCCCCACAGCGATCCCCATACCTATTCCTATTGTACCCGCGGGATAGACGCCTACGAGCTGCGATGGGTCTTGCTCCGACGGGTCCTCGTAGATTCCAAACCAAACCGCAACACCCCCTGCGAAGACGGCGGTAGATGGCAGCTCCTGGAACGACTTTTGTTGACACATCGGCTCCGACGTTGTCGTGGGGCAGAAGACGGCGATTTGCGGCCCAAAGATCACGAGAGTCGGATTCTCCGATTGTGGGTTCAGGTACGCCATTGGAAAGTTCATGACGTTCGCAATGGGTGGCAATGCCACGTTATCCGACAGTGAACACCCCACGTCATCACAGTTTAAGAGGATGTTCATCGTAGACCCGTCGGTGCATGCAACGACTTGGACTTGGGCTTGATAATTGCTGACGCTCACGAACATCGCGATCGGTATGTCATCGAGAGTGAGCGCGAGCCGCAGTGAATGTTTAAGAAGGTAATTGTCGACCTTCGAAACCGACAGTTGAATCTTCTGGAAGGCACCGTTCTCCAGGCGAGCCAGCCAGGGCGTACTGTCGTTGTCCAAGTAGACAAGGAGAGGCGTCCCGGTGGACGTCAACGCCAGGTCGATCGGCGTGACCCTGGCCGTATTTCTGATGGTGTAGATCGTGCCGTCTACGCAATTCATGTCTTCGCACTCGGGGTTCCCGCAGAAGATCAAGGTTGTCGTATAATCGGGTGTTCCCTGGCACGCGATGATGGGATACATGTTCATGACCCCTTCGACGAAGTTGCTCGTTTCGCACATACTTCGGAGCGATTGGAAGCTACTCCACGAATAGGAGTAATCATCTGCCGGTGGCTCCGCAGCGTCAATAAACAACGTAACATGGTCGAAATTGTACGCAAATTCGGCGATGGAGCCAACCCGTCCTTCTGAACAATCCTCGCCAGTACAACTCCTATACCACGGACATGGTCATGGTCCGCATGACCCAGGTAAGGCACCACATCAAAATAAAATCGTCCAAAAGTTATTCGATGGATTGACTCTTCAATTTTTCTCATGGCCTTTTTTGTTAGTTTCACATCTTTGCATCCATAGAAAGCCTTAGTACGCCTGGAGTAAATAGGTTTCAATTCTTCGGGCTCACCCATTTGTTGGAATTGTTGCTTGAGGTTAGCACTGACTTGTTCCCATATTTTGTCCATGGTACTGTCTGGATGCGTCGATAGCAAAAGGTTTTTTGCACCTGCTTCATGAGTGGTACTATCCCCATAGGCGAATGATAAAATGTGAGAATTAAATGATTCTTGCAATTCCATTTTGTTTGGATTAGTCTCACAGGATTACTCACTGGTTCTCCTTTCGTTATCCCCTAACAGGGTTGCTTGAGGAAAGCTTTCTGGAAAAAGACTTTCGGAGCTATTAAGCTTTAAGAGCCCACCAGCATTGCTGGCGGTTTAACAGATTAAACGAAGGGGAAAAAATGACAGACCAACAAATTTTTTATACCATGATTGATGAGGCCCCGGCACTGGCAACCTTTTCCCTGTTACCTATTCTTCAATCATATACAAAGGGTTCAGGTCTTACTTATATAAAAAAAGACATCTCCCTTTCGGGAAGAATAATTGCCAATTTTCCTGAAAACCTTACCGGGGATCAGAAAATCCCGGACTACTTGGGTGAACTTGGTAACCTTGTAAAAAAACCGGAAACAAACATTATAAAACTACCTAATATCAGTGCTTCAATTCCACAGCTTAAAGAAGCAATTAGTGAACTACAGGGCAAAGGGTATGATATACCGAATTACCCTGAAGAGCCACAAACAGATGCAGAAAAAGAGCTGCATTTACGTTTTGCAAAAGTACTTGGAAGTGCGGTAAATCCAGTTCTCAGGGAAGGTAATTCCGACAGAAGAGCAGCAAACTCAGTAAAACTGTTTGGAAAGAAGAATCCTCACAGACTCATGAAAGAGTGGCCATCTGATTCCAAATCCCGCGTTGCCAATATGCTTGACAAGGATTTTTATTCCAGTGAAAAATCAGTTGTTGTTGACAAAGACTGCTCTGTACGAATCGAATATATGGATACTGATAAAAGTGTAAAAGTTCTGAAAGAAAAAACTGATCTTCTGGAGGGCGAAGTAATTGATTCCTCGGTCATGAATATTAAGGCACTACGCAATTTCTACACAGAACAAATCGCCCTTGCAAAAAAAGAGAATGTATTACTCTCTCTGCATCTTAAAGCCACGATGATGAAAGTTTCCGACCCGATTATGTTCGGTCATTGTGTATCCGTTTTTTACAAAGATGTTTTCGACAAACATCATGAGACCATCACCAGACTCGGTGTAAATGTTAATAATGGACTGGGTGATCTATACGTAAAAATTCAGGACCTGCCAGAAGCAGAGAAGACTAAAATTGAACAGGATATAATGGCAGTTTATAAAACAAACTGTGAACTTGCCATGGTAGACTCGAGCAAGGGAATAACGAATCTGCATGTTCCAAATAATGTGATTGTTGATGCATCGATGCCTGTATTTATCCGTGATGGCGGTAGAATGTGGGGCACCGACGACAAGCTTCATGATACTCTTGCCATGGTGCCGGACAGATGTTATTCGACAATTTATCAGGAAGTTGTTGATGATTGCAAAAAGCTTGGAGCATTTGACCCTGGGACCATGGGAAGTGTTTCAAACGTAGGTCTGATGGCACAGAAAGCTGAAGAATACGGTTCACACGATAAAACCTTTGAAGCACCCGGCAACGGTGTAATTCAAATCATTGATAATTCCGGAAATATTCTAATCGAACAGACTGTGGAAAAAGGCGATATATTCAGATCAAGCCAGACTAAAGATGCTCCGATCAGGGACTGGGTAAAACTCGCTGTTAACAGAGCACGTACCACAGGAACTCCGGCATTATTCTGGCTGGATGAAAACAGGGGACATGATGCCCGTATAATTTCCAAAGTAAAAGAGTATCTAAAAGATCACGACACAAAAGGCCTCGATATCAGCATTATGGATCCTGTATCTGCCATGAAATACTCCCTTGAAAGAATAAGAAAAGGAGAGGATACTATTTCGGTTACCGGAAACGTCCTGCGTGACTATCTTACCGACCTGTTCCCAATTCTTGAACTTGGAACAAGCGCAAAAATGCTGTCCATTGTTCCCTTGATGAACGGTGGAGGACTATTTGAGACAGGAGCTGGTGGTTCAGCACCAAAACATGTTCAGCAATTTTTAAAGGAAGGTCATCTACGCTGGGATTCTCTTGGTGAATTTTGTGCCATCGTGCCTTCTCTTGAGCATATTGCTTCAACCCATAAAAATGAAAAAGCAACCGTCTATGCAAAAGCCCTTGATCAGGCGATCGGCACCTTTCTGGAAAATGAAAAGTCCCCATCTCGTAAAGTGAACGAACTCGACACCAGGGGGAGTCATTTTTATCTGGCCCTTTATTGGGCGCAGGCATTGGCAGAACAAAACAGTGATGCCGATATTCGGAAACGGTTTGCAATTGTAGCTGAAAAACTTACTGAAAACGAAAAAGTTATCACGGATGAACTCATCAGTGCCCAGGGCCAGCCAGTTGATATCGGAGGGTATTATCGATCTAATCAGAAAAAGACTGAAAAGCTGATGCGACCGAGTGCAACTTTTAATAAAATCATTGCTAACTAATAATTTCAAACGTCCGGATTACGCCGATGGCTGTGTAATCCGGCGGCTCCGGCACCGATGACAGTTATTTTATCGTCATAACCAATCGGATGCCCGGCTTGGACTGCCGTTATATAAGAAAAATTTATCATCCATTAAGTAGATGAAACTTACCGTATAAAATTTTTCTTGACAAAAAGTATCTCCCCATCCTATGCTGTTGCACCAGGTATTTTGCACTTTCCTTGTTATTCAGTTTCACCGCAAGCCGGATCAGCAGCCAGGCAGATGCCTCGCTTCTTCCCGTCGTTAACGGGAAGAAGATCACCTTGGATCACATGGCTGACTATTACAAAGAGGCAGCCCTTCCCGGAGACGTGCAGAGCGGCAAAATCTATCTTGCCGCCAAAGGCTGTGATGGTGGCAGGCGTTACTATAACGACAGCATGTTGATCCAGGAACACGATGCCAACGACGGGGCAGGGGGCGATTTTCGCCGGAAGCTTCTTGATCGGTTCAGGAGCGGGCGCTATACCTCCCGGCTCCACGATTCGCTTTATCATGGCGAGACAGGCGACTTTTTCAACTCAGCGTTGAGTACCGGAAAACTGCGGCGGTGGACTCGGCGTTGACGATATGGGTATCAGCGGCGGCGGTGGAACTTGAGATGGCGATGCAGAAAATTGGTATGATGGGGGGGCACAGCTTGAAGCCAGGATATCTCTCCAGCCAAGAAGGAGGTTTATGAATAAAAATCAGCTAATAAAATTGTTGGACAGCTTATCCACGGATCATGCGTTGAGTGTGGGCTCAATAGATCGGCGATGCCGGGCAAATGAGTTGATTGCAAAAATTGACCTCTACACTGCCGCCCTTAAGCCCCTTAAGCATAAAATGACAGCCTGCGTAGTACAACAAAATAGCGACCATGTTGCGCTTATACTGGCAGCATTAATATCCGACTTATTCCTTATTGTAGTGCCCAACTACTATAATGAAGAACAGGCAATGGGGATGCTCAAGGATTATGCCTGCGATGTTTTGATCAGCTTCATTAATGGTTCTGTCACGATAATCCCCATTGACGGACCATCACAAGCCTCCGGCTCCTATGATAAATCAGGCTTGGGTTTATTAACCTCCGGAACCACCGGCAAACCCAAATGCGTTTGTCATACACTGGAGTCGTTAACGGCAAAAATTAAATGTGCAGACAGGTTTCATCATCAACGCTGGTTTTGCACCTATCCCCTTGCCAGCTTTGCCGGCATTCAGGTATTGCTGCAAGCTGTTTTAAATGGCGGTGTTTTAATTATAGCTGAATCCCTTACTCCTTCTGTGATCTATCAAACATTGCAGACATTTAAACCAGACTACATGAACGGCACCCCGACGTTGATGCGCAGTTTTTTACTGGCTCACACCCCGGAAGCCTTGCAAAAATTATCTTTGCATCGAATCACCCTGGGTGGAGAAATGGCTGATCAAACTATTTTAGAACGTATTAAGCGCTATATGCCGAAAACAGGAATCACCCATATTTATGCCTCCAGTGAAGCCGGTGCAGCCATTCAGGTAAATGATGAACAAGCGGGTTTTAGTGCGAAGCTTATTGACGGCAACCATTTCAAAATCGAAGATGAACAATTGTTTATTAAACGTTCCACTGCCGCCATGGAGAACTATTTGGGGAAACCTGCACAAGCCGATTGGATTGCCACCAATGATCTTGTTAAACAGCATGGTGACCGTATCCTGTTTTGCGGAAGGATAGATGAAATAATCAATGTTGGCGGATACAAAGTTAATCCCCAAACCATTGAGAACCTGGTACTTTCTGTTGATGGTGTAGAAGATGTGATAGCCACGGGCCGTAAAAATCCAATGCTCGGCAACCTGGTAAAGGTAGAGGTTAAAACCAGGCAGGGGGTTGATACAGGCAAAATTAAAAGGAATATACTAGCCCTGGCAAAAAAAACATTACCGGAATATGCAGGGCCTCATATCATAGAATTTGTTGATGAGATAGCAACCTCCTTTGTCAATAAAAAGAAAAGGATTATTTGGAAAAAATGAATAAAGTCATTGTGATCAGCGGAGGAAGCCAGGGGCTGGGTAAAAGTATTGTGGTCTCCTTGATGGAGAATAATTTCAAAATAGCAACCTGCAGTAGACATGAAAATGATTTCACTAAACAAATGCAAATAAACCACCCAAAAAAATTTTTCTGGCAACCGCTGGATATCAGCGATCGCCATGGGGTTAAAAAATTTATTCAATCGGTTTATAAAAAATTTAACCGCATTGATGCTTTGATTAATAATGCGGCTGTTGCCTATGACGGTCTATTGGTCCTGCAACCCTATGATCAAATTGAAAAAATGCTGGCCGTCAATTTAGCAGGCAGCATTTATTTAACCCGGGAAACTTTGCGGTATATGATGAGCAAAGGTACGGGTGTCATTCTTAATATTTCTTCGATTATCGGGCAAAAAGGTTATTCGGGCCTAAGCGTTTACAGCGCAACCAAATCTGCACTGGACGGAATGACGCGATCCCTGGCAAGGGAATTGGGTGGCGCTGATATCCGTGTCAATGCAATTGCACCCTCTTATCTGGATACTAAAATGTCCAGCACCTTAAATGATGAAAAACGGGGGCAGATCATACGGAGGACACCCCTCAATCGTTTAGGGAAAACCAAGGATATTATTGGCATGGTGGCATTTTTATTATCTGATGATGCGCGGTTTATTACAGGCCAGGTGATCACCATAGACGGTGGTATTAACTGTTAAGGAGTCGGTATATGAGCAGGCAAGAAACATTTCAAAGGTTATGTAAAATTATTGAAGAAGTTGCACGGGACTATGGCACAGCAATTGCCGCAATCAAAGAGCAAGATAAAATTGTTGATGATCTGGGGTTTACTTCATTGGAAGTTGCTGTCCTGACAACAAAGCTGGAAATGGAGTTTCAATGCGAGCCCTTTACCAATGGTGATGCGCCGATCACTGATATAAAAACGGTTGGTCAGGTGTGTCGGGTCTATGACAATGTGATCAATAATAGATCACCATTGGAAGGAGTATTTGATGACACCAAGCCTGCCCGGGTATCAAAAAGAGCCGTTCATAGGCGGGGTAAATTAACATGAATAAACTAGATGTCGATGATCATAGAATTGCCGTGATCGGTCTGGCAGGAAGATTTCCCCACGCCGATACCATCGAAAGGTTTTGGGATAATCTCTGCCAAAAAAAAGATTGCATCGATTCTTTTACTGAAGAAGAACTCTTGTCGGCAGGTGTATCCAGCGAACTTTTGACCGATCCTGATTATGTTAAAGCCTCGCCTGTCCTGGAGAACATCACTGATTTTGACGCCTCATTTTTCAATTTTTCGCCCCGGGAAGCAACGGCCCTTGATCCCCAGCAAAGAATTTTTTTGGAAATTGCCTGGGAAGCATTGGAGCAGGCAGGCTATGCCGGCAAGAACGCACAATCCATCGGTGTATATGCAGGCTCGGGTGATGTTGTCAGTAATTATTTATTGACCTACTTAAAAGCTTACCCGGAGTTTGAGCAAAAAAGTGGTTCATTCGCCCATATAGCCAATGATAAAGACTATCTGGCAACCAGGTTATCCTATAAATTAAACCTTACCGGCCCAAGCATCTCGGTACAAACAGCCTGTTCCACTTCTTTAGTCGCGGTGCATTTAGCCTGTCAGGCTTTATTGGCGGGTGAATGTGATATGGCCTTAACCGGCGGCATCAATATCAAAGTACCACAGAAACAAGGTTATTTACGGCAGGAAGGAGGTATTTATTCGTCAGATGGCCACGTGCGTACTTTTGACGAAAAAGCAGATGGTACGATATTCGGCAGCGGTGCCGGCATCGTCTTATTAAAACCTTTGTCCAAGGCTGTTAAAGACGGTGATTATGTCCATGCCACCATTCTTGCGACTGCCAGCAACAATGATGGTTCCGACAAACTCAGTTACACCGCCTCCAGTTTTTCAGGTCAGGTGGCTTGTATGCAGGAGGTCATTGATGTTGCCGATATCTCACCGGAAACCATCAATTACGTTGAAGCGCATGGAACAGGCACCAGCATGGGTGACCCGGTAGAAGTGTCGGCCCTGGCCCATGTTTTTAACCGATTTTCTGACAAAAAAAATTATTGTATCCTGGGCTCGGTTAAAAGTAATGTGGGACATTTAGACGCGGCATCAGGTGTTATAGGTCTCATTAAAGGCGTTCTTATCCTAGATAAAGGCTTGATGCCGCCCAGTGCTAACTTTGAAACACCCAACCCCAGGCTTAAGCTTAAGACAAGTCCCTTTCGTATTATAAAAGAGTCGATGCCATTGGCAAAGGACCCTCGACCAAAAAGAGTCCTTGTTAACTCACTGGGAATTGGCGGAACCAATGCCTGTGCGATTTTGGAAAGTGCTCCGGTCATTGGGGAAAAAAAATCCCGGCAGCCTGGCCAGCCCTTAACACAAATGGATCTGCCTTTTTACCTTGTTCCTATTTCCGCTAAAACTGAAGCTGCAGTTATACAATTAAGGCAGCAATACGCCTCTTACTATACGGATAACGGCAAACCGAGTTTAAAAGATATAGCCTATACCGCCGGTGTGGGTCGAGGAGATCACAATTTCCGAACCACCTTGATTGTTAAGGACCATGCTGATTTACAAGCCCAGATAGCTGATTCGGTGTTTAAAGTTCAGCACATTGAACAAGGCCGGGCTAAACTTTTGTCAGCGTTTTTATTTACCGGACAAGGTGCACAATACACCGGGATGGGTAAAGAACTCTATGATACGCAACCTGTCTTTAAAACAGCATTAGACAGGTGTGCAGACAAGCTTGCCGCCTATTTGGATAAACCCTTATTGGAGTTGTTATTTTTAGATAAGAACAAAGGGTTGCTCAATCAAACCGCTTACACCCAGCCTGCATTGTTTGCATTGGAGTATTCCCTGGCGCAGCTTTGGCTCAGTTGGGGTGTTAAACCCGATTATGTTCTAGGACACAGCGTTGGCGAATACGTTGCAGCCACTGTTGCGGGTATTCTGACCCTTATGGATGGGCTCAAATTAATTGCTGCACGCGGAGGTCTGATGCAAGCCTTACCTGCAGGCGGCGCAATGCTGGCCGTGCAAACTGATCTTGCCTATGTACAAGCTGCCATCCAGGCTGCAGATGCCGGACATGAGATCAGTATCGCAGGCATTAACCACCCGCAGCAAACCGTGATCTCGGGCGAATTCCCGGCTATTGACCGCCTTAAAGTGAGGTTGGAACAGCAAAAAATTTCCAGCACAGGGCTTAGGGTATCACATGCCTTCCATTCACACTTGATGGAACCCATGCTGGATGAGTTTCAAAAAATTGCAGAGACCATTGTTTACCATGAGGCACAATTGCCGCTTATTTCCAATGTTACCGGCAAAAAAATAGAGCCCCAAGAGATGAATGCGGACTATTGGGTGAGGCATGTACGGCAGCCGGTAAATTTTCTGGGAAGCATGCAGACTTTACAGGAACAAGGCTGCAGGGTGTTTATTGAAATGGGCCCCAATACGGTCTTAACGGGCTTGGGTGCTCTATGTTGGCAAAGGGGTGATCAAAAAGGCGCAGAGCAGTCCGAGCATAACCTGGAACCATTATGGCTGGGATCCTTACGCCCAAAACACAATCCCTGGAAAACTTTACTTCAAAGTGTGAGCCTCCTTTATCTTCACGGCGTGCCCATTGACTGGGCCGGCTTTTATGCACCCTATCAAGCTGATTTACAAAAAACAAACTTACCCACTTATCCTTTTCAGCGACAGCGCTATTGGGTGCAGGCAGAAGAAAAGAGAAAATCTGCTGTTACAGGCTTTGGGCAACCACTGCATCCTTTACTGGGTGTAACCCTTCCCCTGGCAGGTGATGAACATTGTTACATACAAAATATAGATTTCAATGAACGGGGGTATTTAAATGATCATAAAGTCTTGGATTATTTATTATTCCCCGGAGCCGCTTATCTTGAAATTGCAATTGAAGTGGCAAGACAATTAATGGAAAATCAATCTTTTTGTGTGCGTGATTTATCGATTCTGCGTCCACTGCGCTTATCCCTGGAAGATGACACCGACCTGCAAACCATGGTTAAACCCATGGAAGAAGGCGGGTATAGCGTGAGCTGTTACAGTCAGGCCATTGTTGATAATCAAGAGACCGGCTGGCAATTGCAAGCCAGGTGGTTGTTAGTGGCAAAGGCCCATGGGCCTGAAGACAGTATAATAGACATGGCTGCCCTACAGCAGCAACTGCAAAACGATACCGGTGTAAAAGAGCTCTATGCACGTTTTGCCAGGCAGGGTTTGCAGTTTGGCAAAGCTTTTCAAACCATATCCGCTTATCACATTGGCAAGACTGAAGTGTGGGCATTGCTCAATACAAAGCTGTCACTTGAAGGCCATGCTGCCCATCCCCTGTTAATTGACGGTGGGCTGCAAGCTTCTGTCATTGGCTTAAAAAATGAAAATAAAGATCCAATGCTGCCAATTGGCATTGAGCAATGTATTTACTATCACGACCTGCCCGAAGAGGTGTGGGTGCGTGTTCTCCAAAACCATTCGGATGGGGAAAAAGCAAATGCTGATCTTTATTTTTATGATTCAGCAGGCACTTTATTGCTTACTCTTAATGGTTTACAATCACGTCGAGCAACAATGGCTCAGCTTGCAAATCTTTTGCACCCAAAAATCGCTGAACCACTGATACCTTTCTGGCAGGCAGTGACGCCCGACACGGAACATGATTCCATTGATAAAATCCATGGGTCTTTACCAAAAACCTGGCAGGTTGCAGGAGCTTGTGACAAGGAACGAACTGTTTTGGCTGAGGTTTTACAGCTTACCGATAATTGTGATGCTGTTATATATGTTTGCGCCAATCGGCCCGCATTAAATTTAGCCGGCCAGGTGCTTGGTTATTTGCAGACACCACCTTCAATGTTGATTTTACTCACACAAGGCCTCTATACCCAACAAAACATTGAATCAGGTTGTTTGTTCGGGCTTGTTAAAACCGCGTTGATAGAAAATCCCGAACTTAATTTACGTTTAATTGATCTTGATGATTTATCAACATTACCCAAAGCCCTGGAAGTATCTGAGCCCTTTGTTGCCTGCCATAAAGGCCGTCTGTTTGTGCATCGCTTACTAACGCCTACCCAGGCAGGCCGGCTACACCGATCAGATAACATGCCCTGGCAATTAGCAAAATCAGCCAATAACACCTTGTCAGGTTTAAAGCTGCAGCCGGCTGAACTATCTGATGCACTGGAGGCTGATGAAATTGAGCTTGCAGTAAAAGCCACTGGATTAAATTTTCGTGATGTATTAAATGCGATGGGGTTATATCCAGGTGACCCGGGTCCCCTGGGGGGTGAGGTGGCGGGCATTGTATCCCGTGTCGGCAGAAAGGTAAGAAATATAGTGATAGGAGATAGCGTCTATGGTTTGTGCCCGGGCGGTTTTAGACAATACGCCCTTACAAAATCCTGCCTTTTAGCTAAAGTGCCAGAATCCATTAGTTTAGCTCAGGCCGCAGGCATCTCCACGGTTTATTTGACGGCTTATCACAGCCTGATCAAGCTTGCAGGCATGAAAAAAGACAGCAAGGTATTAATTCATGCTGGTGCCGGCGGCGTTGGTATGGCAGCGATACAATTGGCACAGCATTGCGGCGCTGTTATCTATGCGACAGCCAGCCTGCATAAGCAATCTCAACTTAAAGCTTTGGGCGTTGAATATATCTATGACTCAAGAAAGACCGGGTTCAGCAAGCAGATTTTAGCCGACACAAAACAGCAAGGCGTTGATATTGTTTTAAATTCATTAACCAGTGAAGGCTTTATTGAGGCAAGTTTACAAGCACTAAAACCGTCCGGCACTTTCCTGGAAATAGCTAAACGCAATATTTACACCCGGGCTGAGATGCAAGAAGCCGGAAAAGATGTAGATTATCACATCATTGCCATGGACCAACTGACCCAGGATAAACCAGAGTATATTGGCGAGCTTATCCAGTTGATCAATGCCATGTTAACTGAGCAGGTCATTCAGCCGTTACCTGTGACACATTATCCCATTGAAGAGGCCAGGGACGCTTTTTCTTTTATGCAACAAGCCAGGCATATGGGTAAAATTGTTATCACACAGACATTACCCCTTGGGGTGCAGATTAATGACCGGGCCAGCTATCTGATCACAGGCGGTTTGGGTGCACTGGGTATCATTGTGTTAAAAACATTGGCAAAGGCGGGTGCCAGGACCTGTATTCTAACTTCCCGCCATGCACCCAATGACCTGCAACAAACAAAATTAGATGAAATAAAATCAGTTTTTGCAGATCTCACCATAGGCATAGAATCGGCTGATGTAAGTGATAAAGCACAAGTACAGCAGCTCATTGAAAAATACCAACCAACTCTAAAAGGCATTTTTCATCTAGCCGGTGTTTTAGATGACGGCGTTATCAGCAACCAGACACCAGAGCGTTTTGCCAGGGTGTTTGCCCCTAAATTGCTTGGTGGAAAACACCTGCATGAAATAAGTCAGGCTTTAAAAATCAAACTTGATTATTTTGTTTTATTCTCATCCGTTGCCGGCAGCTTAGGCAGCGCCGGCCAAGGTAATTATGCAGCAGCTAATAGCTATTTGGATCAACTATCACATTACAGGCGGGCTAAAAATCTTGCCGCAACCAGTATTAACTGGGGTCCCTGGGCAGTTGGCGGTATGGCGGCTGATTTAGCAGATGAGCATGCCCGCAGGGGTTTTTTATCCTTTGATGAGAAAACAGGCAGTGAAGCTTTCGTTCAAGCTTTGCAGCAATCACAAGCTGTGATACAAGCTGCAAGGCTGGATAAAGAAAAAATAAAAGTAGCCAAACAGGCTGTCTGGTTAAAAGCTTTTAAAGATAAATCCGGATCTTCCAAAGAAATGTTCACAAAAAATAAAGTTATATCAAAGCTCAAAGAATCCGACGCTATCAATCAGGTGCGCAAAAACCTCAAAGTGATTATACATCAGGTGACAGGTTATGATATGCGAACCAAAGAAGATTATCAGCGTTCTTTTGAAGAAATGGGCTTGGATTCACTTATTCAAGTGGAGCTGATCAACAAGGTTCAACAATATGCACCCAAGTCGGTTAAGATCAGCAGCCAGACTATTACAGCTTATCCTACGATAAACCGTTTGGCTCAATATCTATTGGATCAGCAGGTTGAATTAAGTAATCTGAAAATAAAAGATAGTCCTGGTAAAAAAATTAAACCCGTCAAAAAAAAATCAACACCAATTAGTGCCGTAGAATCGGTAACTTGTAAGCTTAATACAGCTAGATTCTGGCTGATTTTTTTAATTGTTGCAACCCACTTCCTTTCAGGGTTTACTCTGTGGGAGGGTTCCTTTTATCATCAAACAAATATTCAGTTTTTGACAATGTTTAATAATACCTTTTCTTTTTTCTCCATGGCAGCTTTTTCAATGATGGTTGGTTATTACTCTAAAGAAAGACTGAATGCAAATGATTACAAACATTTATTTTCAGGTATATTAGTACCTTATCTGGTTTATAATATTATAGCGCAATCCTTATTCCCAACCAATATAGATCAAATCTTTTTCCGGCCCTCTACTATCAGTTGGTTTTTGTTGTGCCTGATATTATGGAAACTGACATTGCCGCTGCTCTACCCTGTTCGCTACGCCCTGTGGATTAGCATTATTGTATGCCTTTTTTCGGGAGCGATTCCACATGTTAATATTTTTTTAGCCTTAGATAAATTTTTCTACTACTATCCTTTTTTTCTGTTTGGCTTTAGCTACAAGCACCTGTTAATAAAAAAAGTTAAATTGCGGTATAGTGTGATTATATTAGCAGCATCTTTTATGCTCCTATGGATTTTATATCCATACAGCCGTCTGCCTGTTCTCATGTCATATCCCTACCCTCTATCCAACACCCTATTGCATAACGTGCTGGAGCGGGGTATTGCCATGGCTATTATGTTTGTCCAGGCCCTTGCCTTCATCTGGATGATACCTTCAAGTTACTCAATATTCAGCGAAATGGGTACGAGATCTTTGTATGCTTATTTGTGGCATCCTCTTTTTGTTTTTTTATTTTTAATTGGGGGTTATTTTCAGGAGGTTCATGGCATTTTAAACAACATAGTAATGTTTGGTTTTAGTTTCCTGCTTGCGATGTTTTTATCAAGCAAGTTATGGTATCGCCTCACACGGCCAATATTACAGCCGAAACTAGAGTTTTTATTGCGCAAAGAAGATTAATTTGCCCGGATAAATTTTTTCTTGAATATTTATGAAAGGTGGAGGATAACATGTCAAAAAAAAAAAATCATTGTCATGGGTGGAGACGGCTTTTGCGGCTGGCCGACTTCGCTTCATTTATCAAGAAACAAGATGGACGTTACAATTATTGACAATTTGTCCAGGCGAAATATTGATAACGAATTGGGGACCTGTTCCCTGACACCCGTCGCGACCATCGAAGAGCGTCTTGCAAAATGGAAATCCATCTCAGGGGATACCATCCAACACTTTAACATCGATATCGCCCAGGAATATACCCGGCTGGCCGAACTTATTGAACGGATCCAGCCTGACACAATAGTACATTTTGCCGAACAAAGGGCTGCGCCCTACTCAATGATGGGCTCTAAACAAAAACGATACACGGTGAACAACAACGTAAACGCAACCCACAATATTCTTTGTGCCATCGTTGAAAAAGATCTTGATATCCACCTGGTTCATCTGGGCACCATGGGAGTATACGGCTATAACAGCGAAGGATTCAGTATTTCAGAGGGGTATATTGATGTTGATGTTGTTCAGGAAGGCAAACGGAGCAGCACTCGGAGCATTTTGCATCCCATGTATCCTGGCAGTGTCTATCATACAACCAAGTGTCTTGATGAAGTTATGTTCTATTTTTATAACAAGAATGATCAGATCCGCATTACGGACCTTCATCAAGGCATTGTCTGGGGCACCAACACAAAGGAAACCCATCTTGATCCTATCTTGATAAATCGTTTTGATTACGATGGAATGTACGGAACGGTTTTGAATCGCTTTCTCATGCAATCCGCCCTTGGATATCCTTTGACAATTTATGGTACAGGAGGCCAGACCAGAGCTTTCATTCACATTGAAAATACTATTGAATGCATCCGCCTTGCCATCGAAAATCCTCCCGATGGCGACCGTGTTCGAATATTTAACCAGGCAACGGAAACCCATTCTGTGGAAGAACTTGCCCGGTTTGTTTCCAACCTGACCGGGGCAAAAATTGAATATTTAGAAAATCCCCGCCGGGAACCGGTTTGCAACGACCTTAATGTCATCGCCGATTCACTGCAAGAACTGGGATTACATCCGATTTGTTTACAGGGCGTTCTTTGTGAAGAAGAGGTTTCCATTGCCAGAAAATACAAGCATCAATGTGATGTATCGAAGATCCTGAACAGTCCCCCATGGAGAAAATCGCCCGTTCAGGAGATCCCTTCCAAAACAAGGTTTTTTCCACAAAAAAGGACTCATAAAAATAGGTGTAACAAATAAAATGATCAGGAAAAATATAAATTCACAGCAGTCCCCTCTCTTTTCTTATATCGAATCGACCAGTAGAAGGTATCCGGATAAAATCTGTCTTCACATGGAAGAAAATAGTACTCAAATTGAGTATACGTTCAGGGGTCTGATAAAAACATCCCTTGCCTTGGCAGATACCCTGGGACAAAAAAACCTTCGGCAGGGTGATCGCGTGGCCATTCTTTCCGAGGGCCGCCCCGAGGCTGTTGCCGCTTATCTGGGCCTTCTGATAAACCGCTGCACCCCTGTTTTATTGGATCCAGGACTTATGCCGGCAGACCTGATGCATTTGATTGCAAAAAGTGATGTGCGTGCCGCCTTCCTGTCCGAACAGAACATAAAGAAACTGCCCTGTTCAGAATTTTTGCAAAGACCCGCTTTTAACCTGAACGATGGTTTCAAGGTGATCGATGGTTTTTCCCAGGCTGTTGACCCCGGTTTTCCCGAAACCCAGGATCCTGACACTTCCCTGGGTGCAATTCTCTTTAGTTCCGGGACCACTGCCGGATATAAAGCCATCATGCATTCCGAGTCATCCATGCTGGAGCATCTCATTCAGATACAAAAAACCTTTCAGGTCAACCAAAAGGACTCCATCGTCACCGTCCTGCCCATACACCACATCTATCCTTTTATTTCTTCCATCCTTGTACCCTTAATTGCCGGCATGACCAACACCTTTGTTGAAAAAATCGATGCTGCAAGCATTACAGAAACGCTTCAACAATCCAAACCCACGGTTGTTTGCCTCGTGCCCCGCATCTTATATCTCTTCCACAGTGGCATCAATGCCAAAATAAATGATCTTTTCTTCCTGAAACGTTGGGCAATCCTGGGACTGGCCTCCCTTGGCCATCAAATTCACAGGGCCACACGAATCAATATAAACCGTTATCTCTTTTCCGGCGTTCAAAAAAAATTCGGCGGTAAATTAGAAAAAATAAGTTGCGGTGGTGCCGCCCTGGACCTTGCTCGCATAGGGCAGGAGAAGAAAAATACAAAAAAAGTGAAGGAGCAGATTGAAAAGAGTATCTTGAATGGATTTCCCGATATTCCCATGTATATGAGAATCCAGAAGGTATGTTTTCTGGAGGACTTCCCCATGACAGGGCTCTCCAAGATACGTCGGGGAGAGATCAGGAAACGATGCGAAAAATTGGATCCCCAATTGTTTTTGCCGGATCAAAAAAGACCCTTCTCCCCTGCAACCGAAACCGAGCGTGTTGTATACAAATGCTGGAAAGAGATATTAAATATTGAAGTACACCAAGGCGAGGATCACTTCTCTGCCTTGGGGGGTGATTCCCTGGAGCTGGCAGATATCGTGGCAACCCTGTCGGAACATTTTCATCTGCCGGAATATGAGCCCGAACATTTTCATTCCTTTCTCTCTGATCCAACGATAAAAAATATGGCCGAGCTCTTTGATCAACTGCGGGCCAAGGCTCGTAACTTAAGCGACAAGCCTGATCCCGTCCAGGAAAGTGACAGGGAAGATAGGATAGGCACCGGCCCACCCTATTTTAGATCAACATATTTTTCCCAAATTCTGGGCAGCTTCTACCAAATCGGTTTCATTTTATTTCTGCCCTTGTTGATTGCAGGATCGCTGTTTCCTGTTCTGCAATTGTTCCAGCATATTTCGATTCGGCTAGGCCATGGGCTCAACCTGTTTCTTATGCCCTTTTACGCAATGGGTTCGTTTCTTTTGTTGCTTTCTTTGGCAATCCTGCTCAAATGGATTATTATTGGTCGCTTCCGGCCCGGGGTCTATCCTATTTTCGGGCTCTATTATTATCGATGGTGGAGTGTGTCACGCCTATTCGACTTTCTTCACATCAATTGTTGGCCCTTCTTTATTCTTCTGAAAAAAACGAAAACAAGTACAACCTTGAAAGGGCTGGTGTTTAGGGGTCAAGATGGGTAAGAATGTGGACATACAAAGTCTTTCCCTGGATGATTTTGACTGCATTACGATTCATGACAATGTCCATATTGAGGAAAACGCTTTGATCCAGCCATCACAATTGACCCATGAAGGCCTCGTCATTCAACCCATTACAATCGAATCGAATTCAACCTTGAGAAACAACTCCCTGCTGACCCAGGGGCAAAGATTACCCGGCGATTGTGTTTTACATCCTTTACATACCCAAGCCGTGCAGGATTCCAATCCTCCTTTCGAGGCTATCTCCTCCTTTCGCCGCTTCCTGTCTGTCATTTCATCCCTTTTAACAGCGTTTGTTCTGGTTCCCTATATTCTCCTTTTTGCTATTTATTTGGCTGTTTTTTTAAGTGATCTCATTCTATACTTAATGCCCTTTGCCGTGGAGAACACCGGCAGGATCTTCTTGAGTATCGCAATCAGCCTCATAACCATTCCCTTGCTGACCACCGTGTTGAAAAGGCTGCTCACACCCAAGCAGGTTAAATACGCGAAGAATCATTTTTACGATATTAAAAAAAATCTTGTGAGCAAGCTTCTCTCCATCTCCGACAACCTGCTAATCCAATTCGGGGCCAGTGAAATTTATTATTTTTGGTTAAAATGCTGCGGACTGAAAATGGGAAAAAATTGTGCCATTACACCGGGTACCAATCTGATCCATCATGTCGATTGGGTTACCATCGGCGATGGGGTCTTTTTCAGCACATGTCAATTAAACACAAGCTTTCAAGATAGACAGGGAAACATCCAGCATCAACCCATTGTCATGGGTCATGGCAGTTTCATCTCCCTGGAGGCGTTTATCGACCGGGGCGTTAAAATTGAGAAAGACGCAGGCACCTATCCATTTGTATACGTCCCTCCGCAGTATAGTATCCGGGAAGGTTCCCTTTACAACGGCAGGTCTGCTGTCAAACGTGAAGTTCAAAAGAAGTCGGCTTTTCATAATAGCAAATTAAAGCTTTTTTTGTTCCATCTGCTTCGTGTTCTGTGCTTTTCCCTTACTCTTTTTCTTACCTTAAGCGCCGTTCAACTCACGAGAGCCAGTATGGAAATGCCCTTTCTATTGTCGTTTGTGATCGGTTTCTGGACTGCAAAGTTCACCTATTTATTTCAATTAATCCTTGTAAAATGGCTTGTAAAATTCAAATTCAGGCCTCGTAAAAACTCCCTAATGGATCCCGGCATACAAAAAGATTATATATTTTTTATTCCCTACACCTGGATGTGCCAGTCCTATATCTTTGCAGAATGGAAAGGGACTATGGTTTTGAATCAGATTTTCAGGCTTCTGGGTGCCAGCATCGGGAAAGATGCCATCATCAACACACAGGTTATTAACGACTGGGATCTTGTAAGCATCGGAGCTCGGTCACTTATCAACGATAATGTCAGGATCACGGGTCATATGCTGGCCGGTGGAGTTGCGGGTGAGTATATCAACGATTTTACCCATATCGGAAGAGATTGCGTTATTCATTCAAAGGCCAATATTATCGCCAAAGCAAAACTATCGTCCAAAACGATCATTAAAACCGGATCACCCGTGATTTATCATAGAGCCTTTGGGACGGTGAAAGCAACCGATTGACTTTCCATCGATTTACAATAAGGAGTGCAGATGAAAGCTTATATTACAGTGGTAACGAATAATGAATATGTGCCCGGTGTAATCGCTCTATATCGATCGCTTCGTTTTGTTCAATCCGAATATCAACTTTTGGTGGGTTTTACGGATAATGTCACGGCAATCAACGATATCCAACGACACGGAGCAAGAACTATCCTCCTTACGCCGCCAAGGCTGTCGGGGGATTTTCAGAAGCGCCACTGTACCGAAAGCATTCATAAAAATCCTTTCCTGGGGAGCAAGCCCTCATTTCACAATACCCTGGAGAATTTTTCGAAAATCGAAATATGGAATCTTGAAGAATTCGATAAAATGGTTTTTTTGGATACGGATACGCTGGTCTTGAAGAATCCCGATCTCCTGTTTAAGTTTCCGGTCTTTTCTGCGGCACCCAATCTATATGCTGCCGTGGAAGATCTCAATCGAATGAATGCCGGTGTTTTCGTGTTCAAGCCGGAAAGGAAAATTTATGAGAATATGCTCGAAAATTTGAATCATCCGGATTCCTTTTACAAGAGGACCGACCAAACCTTTCTTCAGACCTATTTTCCGGATTGGCATGGTCTTCCTTATATCTACAATGCCTTGCAATACCTGTATATGAATCTTCCGGAAATCTGGGTATGGAATAATCTTAAGATCATTCATTTTCAGTATGAAAAGCCATGGGATCTGTTTCATGAAAAAAAAGAGCTGTTCAAAGACCTCATTGAGCTCTGGTCTCTCTTCTTCGAGAAAGGAGAAATCCCCACGGGCTTCATTGAGAATCTACCGAATCCTGTTCCTGTAAATCAAGGATAATAATTCTGTGCTGACAACCCTGTTATTCGACTGTGACGGAGTCTTAATAGACTCTGAGAAAATCAATTTTAATACCTGGATAAAGGTCTTGTCCGAATCCGGTCTCAATACAGACGGCTTCCTATGTTCCCCCGGCTCAGCCATATCAAGGAGGAGCCACCCACATATTCAGTCGATTGGCTGACATGTGTATCCAGGACTTTTATGAAGGGGCATGCTGAAATGTTCGGTATAACGGTCAGCGGGCATAATTGTAAAAGGATCGCCTTCGGTGGTTGGGCCATCGGCGGTCAATTTACCACTGGAGTGTCCGACTCCAATTCCCTTGAAGCATTGGAGACCGCCTATCATCTGGGTATTCGTCTTATTGACACAGCACCGGTTTATGGCAACGGCCATTCGGAAAAACTCATCGGCCGATTTTTAAAATCCCGGGACCGGGACCATGTTTTTATCGCCACAAAGTTTGGAATGAGTTGGAAAACAACATCTTCCGGTACCAGGACCATGATTCGAAACACATCGGGGAAAGCCCTGCTTAAGGAAGTAGAAGGGAGCTTGCGCCGGCTGAGAACCGATTATATCGATCTGTACCAGGTTCATTGGCCGGATCCTGTAACGCCTGTTCAAGAAACCATGGATAGTTTGAATCATTTAAAAGAACAGGGAAAAATACGCTTTGTCGGGGTAAGCAATTTTAGCCTGGCCGGGATCAAGGAAATCGAAGGGGACAGCCCCCTGGATGCTGTTCAAGGCCAGTACAATCTGCTTTCCAGGGAATACGAGGGGGAATTCTTCGATTATCTTAAGGAGGAACACACACAATTTTTATCCTACGGTACATTGGCCTACGGCTTGTTAAGTGGAAAATATCAATCAAAAGAATTCAGCTCCGAGGATTGGCGAAGGCGCGGGAACAGTCCTACAAATAATTACTTTTCCCCAGGCAACTTTGAAGGCAATATCCAAAAGGCAAACCGACTTGGGTCCATTGCTGAAAAAATCGGAGTGACCAGTGCGCAACTTGCTATTGCCTGGACGCTGAGGCATTCCTTTATCTATACCCTGGTGGGGGCAAAGAATTCACTGCAAGTTCAGGAAAATGCTAAAGCCCTCTCCCTGGATCTGTCTACGGACGTGTTGAGAAAATTGGATAATATTTTTCCCAAATAAAATCCATAAGCAAATAAAGGAGCAAGACGAACAAAGAAAAGCAATTGACCTATTACAGTTAAGCTGTCGGCTATATTTTTTTGTCAGGGTGCGTCCGGGACTCTCGCGATAGTCAGGATTTGAGGATAGATAAAGAAGCATCCTTTACCAAATTCGGCAAGATGGTTTCTGAGGGATTGTTCGATTTCTTCTATTTCTTTCAGGCTGGCATAATTGGGTATGTAGTGATGTGTCAAACGCAGGGTTGTGATGTAGTATTCTAATAAGTCGGCAGGGCCGACGTCATAGGACGAATGTGCGACAAGTTCTGAATGAATAACTTCAAGACCAGCTTGCTTGATAAGGTTTGGCATGTGACGCCCTAAGCTTGGAATATCTAATTCTTTGCGTACGGCTCTCCAGATTTCCAATATTTTGTCAAAGGCCTGCAAACCAGGTTCGATGAAAGCCAAACGGTCTTCTTCTTCGACAATGAAGAGCAGTGTGCCGGGAGAGAGTTGTTCTTTGAGTACTTTGAGGACATCATAAGGGTTATTGAAGAAAGTAAGCATGAGCCTCAAAACAGCTGCGTTACACGATTTTAATGGCACAGGTGATGGTTCTTCGAGCGTGTTCCATTGATGGATTTCAATGGATGGATCAGGATCGTTTTCAAGGCGTTTTTTGAATTCAGTTAGAAACTGGGCATTGATATCAGTGCAAATGGCTTTCATTGCAGGGTATCTTTTACGAAGTGTTTGGGTGTATGCCCCAACGCCACAACCAATGTCGAGTAAGCAATGGATGTTATTGCCCAAGCCGAAGCGTTCAAATATTGCGACTTCTTTGGGAGAAAACAACTTTACTTGTGTGTCTAGAACTTTAACCCATTGTGTAAAGAGTTCACTGTTGATATCTTCTCCGAATTTATCTTCTGGCATATTAGATCTCCTCTGATTTCTTCTTATGCATCCCAACGATTGAATTCACCGACTGGCGTTCAGCCAGTTCAGTGCAATGACTAGTTATACGAGTAATTTATTCATTCATTTTCGTCAACAACTTGTTGCACAATTGCCGAATCAACGTATGCAGTAACTTCTGTAATTATTTTGCTGTCGAATTTCACAATCCAACAATATGTATTAGTAAAAGGCTTACCATTGTTTGCCGTAGAAATTGATTTCATTTCCACAATGGCATGCTTTTCATCTAAAAAAATATTTTTCACTTCCAGAAGCGCTCCCTCTTTCAGTATTTTGCTCAATCTCCTAAAAGTACTATTTATAAAAGTCTCTTTACTAAAATATTCCCCCGCCAGGGGATGAGTTCCCATGACAGTCCAGTGCACATTTTCAGAAACTTTGTCAAAAAATTTAGAAGAGTCAGTCTTTAGATTCTCAAATAATTCCCTTACGTATTCCCTTTTTAACATGATCAATCCTTCTTATGTTTAATGTTTTGTTTCTGCATAACATATTGTTAAGCTATAAATATCTGCATAATAAACATAGTATGCAAGCGTAATCGGAATAACGCTCTTGTTTGTAACATAAAACTGCAAATTGCGGGATAATAAACGAAATTTACAGTATTAAGCGGAAAACTCAATTTATTCCAGGCATTTTTCTGAACCATCAAGTTTGTTTGAAGGGCATTCCCAAATACTGCTCCCGCCCACTTGAAGAACTAAGTAACGGCCTTAAGCGTCCCGCTTAAAGTAAAGATAATTGTAACTGGTTATCGGGATGTGCACTACTGTGCAAATAATCTTCTGGCTTAGAAACAAATCCCGCTTTCACCGGATTTTTTTTGATGTAATTTACTTTTTGATCAATGATATGATTTGAAGTTAACATTGTCGGGCTATTAAAATTTTGCCATACCTGGAAATCCCGATTCAGGTTATTTTTCTTACCGTTTTCATTAAATGATGAAATCATCCACTTCCGGCGACTTTCTCCTGAATTGTTCTTGATTGTATTATAAAGTTCCTTCGATGTAAATGATTTAAATTCCCTCAAAATATTGCTGACCGGGTTATCCCTTCCAGGGCAAATCATATGAATATGGTTTGGCATTATAACATATTCGAAAATTTCTAAAATGATGAAATTTATTAAATATTTTGAAAATCGGTTTAAACGAATTAGAAAAAAACCAAGGCCGGCATTTATATCAGCAAATAGCAGAATTGTTGGCCACTATAGCAAAATATTCAGTGGACAGGGCACAAGCTATTGTTGTTGCACGCGAAATCCTGCAATCCTATGTGAGGTTTGGCATTGCAAAAGAATGCTATTGCAGGCATAGTAAGATTGTGAAGCGTTTCCATCAATATTATACATAAGGTGAAATATGAAGAAAAATAAACAGCTAGCCATTTTCGATTTGGATCATTGTCTTGTTGACATAGATTTATCGTCGAAACTGTTTAAGGAATTAATCAAACATCGTAAGATCGACACAGAGCTGCAATTTTTGCCTTTTCAAAGTAAACTCATCCATCATTTATCGCCCGGACATCCCTTGCCTGAGCTTTTTCTGGTAGGGTACCGTTGCCTTAAAGGCGTGTCAGTAGAGGATTTTAATCGACTCTGTGATGCTATAAAGAAACCGCTACTTTCTCGTATCCGAAAAGAGATCAAACAGCTCGTGAGCTTTCATCAAGATAGAGGCGATCAGCTGCTTATTTTATCTTGTTCAGCTGAACCATTGGTCAAAATGATCGCAGAGGAAGTTGGGGTTGAGGCATATGCTGGCCTTAGGCTATACGAAACAGCAGGGAAATTTACAGGTGTTGCGTCACATATAACGGGCGGTAAGGCAAAACTGCTTTACGCAATACGTCATTGCGATAAAATAGGCATCGATCCAAAAGACACCTATTTTTATACGGACGCCATTGACGATTTGGCTCTACTCTCAGTTGTTGGGCATCCGAGGGTCACATATCCAGATGATCTGTTAAAACAGGAAGCTGAGGCCCAAAAATGGCCAATTATTGACAGCCCCGAATCAGCGGTGTCATTTGAAAAAGAGGTAGTTCTTATCCTGACTGCATCCACTGGTGGTGGACACACGGCCACGGCAAAGGCCATCAAATACGCTTTGTCTGACTTATTAAGTGATGGAAAGGGATATCGCATTGTCATTCAAAACACCGATGACGTGTCGATTATGTCTGCTGCTTGGTCCAAGCTATACAATTATTTGAGCCAAAATCACCCTGCTCTCTACGTGTTCTGGCACGATTTTTTAAACGAAACTGAGGAAGGGCAGGACCTTGTTCCCCAGGTTTTTGCGCCAAGGGTGGAAAAAATTATGCGTATGCATGATCCCGCACTCATTATCTCGGTGCATAGCATGGTTTCGGCATTGGCGGGTGAATTTAAACGATTGGCACCCAAGGTGCCCTTCATTACGGCGGTATCAGATTGGTTTGGTCATTGTTTAAAAGAGTGGGGAAACACTGCCGCCGACCTCGTGTATTGTCCCTCTCAAATAAATGCGGATTATTTGATTAAAAAAATGGGCACAGAAAATATTGAAGTGGGCTATCCCATCTATCACCCAAAATTCTTAGCCGAAAATATCAATGTTCCAAAAGAAACCTTATATGACAGCATGCAACTGAAGGAAAATTTATTAACGCTTTTGGTGGCATCGGCATCCGAAAACGACATGGCGTTTATCAAGGCCATTGCGACTTCAGCGCTTCCGTATCAAGTGTTGGTGCTGTGCCACAACAATAGGTCTTCTTTTGAAGAGGTCCAAAGGATCGCAATATCGTCATCTATTAAAATTGTTCCTATCATGTGGGCAGAGGACATTCAATATTTATTGCATATTTCGGATTTCGTATTAACAAAACCTGGACCAGGGCTTTGCCAACAAGCATTGAGTTTGAAAACAGGCATTCTTGTTAACGAAAGCCGCAGTATCCTGCCCCAGGAAAAGGAAGTGGCTGAGCATGTGAAGCAATTGGGTTTTGCCTTTGCCGTGAAACAGCCAAAAGAAATGATGGTGGTTTTGAGACGCATGGCACAAGGCAAGCAACTCGCTGAATTCAAAGCAAAATTTGATCACTATCAGCAACAAAATGGTATCGATGATTTTTGTCAAATTGTGTTAGACAGATTGTATGGATTGTCTATCAAATAGCTATGTTCAATTGGACAGAGTAGAAGACCAGCCTGGAGTTTTTGAGTTTTGGCGAGACAGCTATTCAGAGTTCCCGGCCTCTTTGGCTTATGGGCTGAATCAGCGTTTTGTAATTATCATCTATTTGGAAAATGAGAACGTTTTATCATCTATAAAAGAGCAGCCTTGTCTTATTCTTGCGAATCATCAGGTAGGAATTGAATCCGTATTGCTAGTGTCTCTTTTGCCGTCGCGAATCGGTACCAGAGTAAATGCAATTGGGAAAAACTCTCGGAGTTGATGACTTACCTCCAGAATATATTTTAAAAATTGATTTGTGGAATTACCGTTGAACTATGCTCAACCACCCGAAGGGAAAAGGCCCCCACAGGTGTGGCCACATCAAATTCAAAAAAACAATGGGGCAGGCCAATGGATTCAAGGGCCTGTTTTACAAAGGGCAGGTCTGATTCATGGGGATCGGTTATGTTCTGGAGTTCGTGTGACCCCATGAGTCTAACCGGCAGGATATCAAAGGCATAAAAAATCTCTTCCGGGGTATAGGTGCAGAAATGGCCCACTATTTTTTGACCGGTTTTTTCCTGCCACCTCTTTTGATAGTCATGGCGGGACCCATACCATTTTTTGAATTGTTCTAGTGCCATATCATTCCTGGTGTTTGAGTCAGCATTTGATTACCTTTACCCGTGTGCCGATCCAGTCCGGTGGAAGATACACCCGGCCGCTGTTACCGCCTGAGTTAACCTTTTTTTCAATCATTTCCTCGCCGTAGATCTCAAATTTTACTTTTCTGCGATAATGGCCTGCGTTGTCATTGGCATCTGTCTTTTTTGTATCGGTCATAACGGGCAACCCCCTGGTGACTCCGATTCCATTCATGGATACCGCTTAGCTATTATATGGATATCCATTAAATACAATATAGCTACATACCAAGTCAAAACTTGTAATTGTCTCCCTGGAGCAGGAGGTTTTTTTATGTTTTTCCTTGTTTTACACGGGGCTTTTTTATATGCCTTTTACAGCTATTTTGCTGGTGTGTGAGAATTGAATCGAACACGCGCATATGAGGGACAATGAGAATTGACCAGCCGGGAATTGTCTGTGACCGTATACGTCTTTTGGGGCGAAATGAATCCTGTGTCTATCTGGTGGACGGTGGGTATGACCGGGGATGTGAAATCCAGGTGCCATGCTATACTTTGTTCCGGGCATGCACAGACATGTACTCTTCTGTGTTTATCAAGGTGATGGCAGACAGGGGAAGTTGCCTCATTTCAGGTGGGTTTTGTCAAAGGCCTGGAGATTTTGTTCCAGGACCCGTCTGCTCAGAACAGGTGGATGAACCGCGAAGATGCCTTTTCACTGGCCCGGCTGGGATAAAATATAAATAAAGTTTTTTCCATTGATTTTCCCATTGGGATTTATTATATAAAGCCATTTGTTGTTCGTTCTAATACGCTCCATCGACGTTTTTGAATTCAAGCATTCTTAATTTCAAAGTCACTATTGAATTGTTGATTTAACGTCGTCCCCTTTGTAATTTATTCCGGTTCTGCTCGGATTTTTTTTGTTCTCACATTGTGGAGAGGCAATGGCGATTTTTGTTAAAAATTATCTCATTTAAAAGGAGGTGGTCTGATGTATCAGCTGATCCGCGCCAGTCCCATTTAATCAGCATCAACTAACGCATAGCTTTTTGGGGTCAGGAGTACACTGTTTGGCCCAATGTCATTCAGTGTTTTCAGTAATTATTCAATCCCACTGGGATTGGCAAAAAAGGAGAATCATAATGGATTTATCGAATATCTTAGGGGCTCCGGCAAAGAACCAGGCAGCAGAAGTTACCGACCCGATCCAGCAGGTATATTCTGACTACATGGCCAATATCATTAAGAAGATGCCGTCTCCGGGCCAGTTTAAGGTTCTTACAGGGACAGCAAATTCCCAGGTATCTTTTTATTTTAAGTCCCCCATAACCAATGAGCTGAATGCCACTTTTTATAACAATCAGCTTTGCCAGCGGATTCAGGGGCTTGGGGAAAAATATGGCGTGGGCCAGGTAAAGGTACTCTCCTCTCCATTCACAAACGCTTATAACCAGCTCTATCTTAGTTTAAGATACCACCTGTCCCAGCAGGATGAAGCCACAAAACAGGAGTTGGAAGCTGAGGTGGCAGGGAGCATAAAAGAGCTGAGGCCCGTTTGGAATGCCTGGGTGGGTGCTTTCCCGGATTCAGGAGTGCCAAAGTTAGATGATACCAATACATATACTGCCCTGATTCAAATGACGGCCGTTGTACAGACCAAGTGGATCAACCCTGAGTATGTAAAAAACCTTGAGGAAAATCCATCCTATCCCTATGAGCATATGGCTGAGTTTAACATCATTTTTAATAAGATCCCCCTTTCCGTTCCCAGACTGATGCGGGACAAGATTAAGGACGTGTATTCTGCCCAGGGCGCAGCCGGCGGACTCACCGCACGGGTAGCCAATGCCACCCAGACCATAGATGGGATCAGGGGGAATATTAAAATGCCAACAGCACAAAACGGCGGATTGCCCATCACCGGCACCACCCGGATGGTTCCGGGTATGGAATTTACACCGGCAGATCCCCTCACCCTTGTGAATGAGTTGAAAACCCAGCCCCCCACAGGCGTATTAAAATATGATGCCACCATCACCAAAACAGAGGATACAACTCTGAATTTTGAAGCCTCCGGCGGTACCAGCATCTCCATACCGATTTTAAGTTTTTTCTCCCTTGATGTTTCAGGCGGGGCCCGGACCAGTATTTTTAAGGAGGATTTTGCAGGGTCTAAATTCACCGTTGGGGTGGTGTTAAATAATCCCACCCTACAGCCGGATTTTACCGTCACACCCACCCTCTACAATATTTCAACCGGTGTGGGCTGGATGAATCCCACCCCTGTTCTCCAGGCATTGGAAAATGAGGGTAAAACAGATGTTACCGGCTATGTTTTTGACAGTCCCCCGACATTTGATTTTGGTGAAGGCGGTGATTTTGGATATATCAGCACCTATGTGCTCAGCCAGTTCATGGAGCTGAACCTGAAGTTTGAGCAGTGTAAGAGCAAAGAGGTCAGAAAATACTTTGAGCAGCACGCCAGTGCTTCCATTAGTTTTTTGGGCATCCCCCTGGGCGGTGCCAGTGAAAGCTCGAGCTACTCCTACAACTACAGCCATGAAACCGATACTTCCATCACCGTGACACTGAAGCCCAATCCGCCGGGCTATACTCCCGGAGGAGGCGGGGGCATCACAGAATCCCTGTCTAATCTTGTTTCAGTTGGGGTTGTGTATCCTTTTGCAGAGGCCAAAAGTTAAATTATAATTAAGCAATAACTATAGATGTTACTGGTATGGTTAAGGGGTTTGTTTTTGGACAAACCCCTTAATAAGTTCTCCGGCAAGGCTGAAGGCGGCCAATACACTGAACATTTTTTTATCCGGGAAATTAACCCCCCTGGCCAAAATTTTGGAAACCGAACTATTGTTTTGCTGCTCCCGGGCCACCATCTCCTTTGCGATGACAGCATAGATACCGGCCTAAACCCTGGTGTCATAAAATCTTCTGCAGGTTCCGATGGTCAGAAGAGAAAAACCCAGAATGGCCAAATGGATGGTACCGCCATAGCTTTCTGCAATTAAATCGTTGATTGCCAGGCCGATGAGCAAAGGAAAAAACAGGTCCAAAACAGACTCAAGAATCACCAACCCAAGGGTAAAAGATATCCGCCATTTAAATCTTATAACCAGGTTTTTTATGGAAATATGCTGTGGTTTCAATGGATTGTCCTTAACATGTTTTATAATCCTTGCGCAGCAGGCCAAAGACATAGACCGCTTCAGTCCTGGGCTTAAAATCAGCCCTTGGAATAGGCATGACCGGTACAATGGTTTTATCGCTTTCCTTGGCAGCCATAAGATAGGCATAGGCAATGGCGGATGCCATGGAATCCAGGTCAGCGGCTTCATTTCCCATGACAAGATGGTCAATGGATTTGTAATTGATATCTGTTTTGGATTCAAGCAGATATTGGTTTAGTTCATGGCGGACCATATTATTATTCTCCTGTTATTATTTCTTATTATTTTTCTGGTTAAGGTGTATTAAAAAAAGGGCACCGGGAGTCACCTGTTTGCCAGAAGCGTCACTGGTTTTGTATTCATAACTTTCCGGGATGCCGCCATGGCCGTGCCCATGCAGACAAATGTGGTTAACAATAAAATCACAATAATCAAATAAAGCCGGGAATGCCATTTTCACCCCACTCTTTAGATGCAGTTGCTTTTAAAAAGGAATTTATATTCCTGTTTTTAACTCCGCCAAAGCGATGGAAGAACTGTTCCTTTGTTAATCAGCCTGCAAAAACAGATCACGAACATGGCATCGGAACCCCACAGTGTGTTTCCAGTATTTGTTATTGATGATGCCCACCTCATGGAGAAAGAATCTTTAATGGATATATGTTCTTTAATGTTTAATCCGCAAAAAGAAATTGTGACCGCAAGTTCAGGAATCTTGATTTAGGAAAAGAGTTTTTTTACTTCATTGTTTCGACTGACAATTGCACAGTTGATAGAATCGGGTGCCTGTCGGCAGATAAAAGTCATTAATGCTTTGGATATATCCAAACGTGTATTCATTCACGGGGGGAATTAATGAATCATAAGTAATTGAAATTATAGTAAATTATTGGTAAAATATAAGCCCCTGAAATCATTAATAAAAAACTAGATTTTTGCTTATCTATATGCTAAACTCCTTTTTATGAAGTTAAAAAGGCCATTTTCAGACGAAGATTTCCAGTAAACCGTCATCGTCGGATCCCCCATACAATAAGCCTCCCAAAAAAGGAAAGGCTGGAAAGACTGGTAAGCGTAAACGAGGGGGGCAGATAGGCCATAAAGGGCATAAGCAAAAGTTATTGGAACCAACTTCTGAAGATCTGCTATTTCCTGGCACATGTAGTTGTGGGCGTTCTTCGTTCGACCCTAAAAGCATAAAGCCCTTTTATACACATCAGGTGATAGAGTTGCCGGAAATCAAAATGGATGTTCTGCATTTTATTCTCAACCAGGGTAAATGTACTCAATGCGGGAATGTGGTGAAAGCTCAGCTTCCCAAAGAACGCCAAACCGGATATGGCCCAAGGCTTAGTGCTCTAATCGCTGAAGTCAGCGGGATACAGGGAAACAGTCGTTATACGGTACGTACGTTTTGTCAATCAGTCCTCGGTTTTTCAATATCTTCAGGCGCTATCCAAAAGGTTATTGACCGGGCATCAGCGGCATTGAAACCCGTATACGATAAGATAGGAGATAAGGCCCGCAATAGCGAGGTCAATTACATCGATGAAACGTCATGGTTTCAGCATGGTGCGCTCAACTGGTTGTGGGTTATGGTCAACGGTACCGTTGCATACTTCATGATTCACAAGAATCGATCGAAAGTGGCCTTCCTGGAACTTATTCAGGATTGGGAAGGGATTTTGGTCAGCGACAATTATGGTGTTTATGCAAAATGGATTAACCTCAGGCAAACATGTTTGGCCCACTTGATCCGAAAAGACAAGGTGACCAAACAATTCGGCAAACAAATAGTGCAGGATCTTCAGTTGCTCTGTCATTGGGCAAAATCGCCCCCAGACAACAAAGAGTGGAGAGATTTTTATCAACGTTTCATGGATTTGATCTTTGAACATCAGAAAGATAAAGGAGAAGTGGGCACACTGGCCCGTTCCCTGATCAGGCAAATTGAATCTCTTTGGCTATTCCTTGATATTATTGAAGTTGAACCGACCAATAATCTTGCAGAGCGAACACTTCGTTATGGTGTCCTATGGAGAAAGAGGAGCAACGGCACACAAAGTGATAAAGGGAATCGCTGGGTCGAGCGTATCTTGTCATTCAAACAAACATGTTCAATCCGGTCATTGAATTCTTTCCCACTATTGGTTGAACTACTGGATTCATATTTCAAAGAGCAAGAAGCAGATCTGTCATGGATCTGATCAATGATTACTAGTTGATATCCCGTGAATGAATACCCAAACGTAGTGTTATTCGTGCTCAGAATAAGCAGAGAAAAGGTGGTCTTGAAGCGTTTTTTAGTAACAATCGAGGTCCTAGTAAAGGCGGAAGGGTATTGAGGCCCAAAGTGCTTGAAAAAGCCCAGAGTCTTCTTGATCAAGGTTTCGCGAGAAGGGAGATCGCTTAAGAACGGGAGCAGAGCAGCTTCTTGGTACTGTTAAAGGATATTATACGACATTCCATGTTCTTTTATTGTTGGCGTTCACTGGTCTTTGTCGTATTGAAACGATGGAAAAAATGAGGGGACAAGCGCCAGAGGAATTTGGAAAACTACTTGGCCGGGATCGTATTCCGGAAGTGCGCTGCTTAAGAAAAAAAATAGATGCTTTAAGCACCGGGAGTACGGCGGAGCTGTGGGCTGCTCATTTAAGCAGGCATTGGATGGATTCAGATACAAATT